>JBIKQS010000184.1:0-5167 GCA_044349575.1 Crocinitomicaceae bacterium | reverse complement strand
AAATATTCCACTTGAGGTAATTCATCAGCTCAAAGCAGGAAAAGATTTTTTGGATTCAACGGGTAAGTTTTGGAAATTCAAACAGTACACGCTTTCACCTAAATCACTGTTCTCTTATGCCTATTGTTCTGATACAAAATACGATGAGCGAATATGTGAAAAAATTAAGGGAGCGACTATTTTGTACCACGAAGCCACGTTTATTGAAAAAGATTCTCAAAGAGCTAAGTCAACTTTTCATTCAACCGCGGCAGATGCTGCAAAAATTGCTCATTTGGCAGGGGTGAAAAAATTAGTTATGGGTCATATTAGTGCTCGATATTCAACACCTAAACAACACGAAAAGGAAGCAAGAGAGTTTTTTGAAAATGCAATTTTCGCAGAAGATGGAATGATTATTAATTTGGAAAAGGTAGAATAAATTATTTTCCTTCAATCCAATTTATTATTTCCGAATCATCAGGTGATGTTCTAGGACTTACAACCTTAACTAAGTATCCGTTTTCATCAAGTAAATACTTTTGAAAATTCCATTGAACAGAGTTATCTTCTAATCCGTTTTTCGCTTTTTCAGTAAGAAAATGATAGATAGGATGCATATCCTCTCCTTTCACTGAAATTTTTTCCATCATACTAAAGCTGACTCCGTAATTTTTTTTACAAAAGGTTGCTATTTCTTCATTTGATCCTGGTTCTTGACCCATAAAATTGTTGGCAGGAAAACCAACAATTACAAAGTTTGAATTTTTGTATTTTTGATAAAGGGCTTCTAATTTTTCATATTGCGGTGTCAATCCGCATTTAGATGCAGTATTAACTATCATTATTTTTTTCCCTTTCAACGATTTAAAGTCAAACGGTTTTCCGTCGATATCATTTACTGTAAAACTGTGAAGAGACTCCTTAGGTGTATTCATGCTAGTTTTGTTTTGTTCATTTTGCGCATTTTTTGACTGACCACAAGCGGTTAGTGCAACTAAAAGAAAAATCGGAATAATTAACTTCATAAACGTATTTTTAATTATAACAGTATTTTCGATTAATTGTTCGTCCAAAGTGGAACTTTTTTTGATTAATAACGAATAAATGACAATGATGAAGATCGTACATTTTTTTGTATTTGTTTGTTTGTTTTCCTGCACCTTTTCAAGTGCCCAATCTTCATTTTTGGGAGTTTGGAAAGGGGTAATCTATGAAAATACAATGACTGATACTTCATCAAAAGTTGTATATGTTAAAATATCAAAGTATAAAAATATTTGTGATGTAAGTTTTCGCGTTGAAAGACTTCAGTCTACTGATTTTTATGTGTCTAGAATTACAGGAGCTTATACGAATGATTCACTATATTTCAAGGATGTTGTCTTTGATCAAAAAAGTATGATTCTATCAACCAAAGAGAAATACAGATTGAAGATCACAGTTAATGATTCAAGTGGTTACATGAAAGCGGACATAATTAATGAGAAAGATCAGAAAATAGCTAAAAGTATGGTTCTATTTAAAGTTTCTGATGAATTTGTTTCAATTGCTAAAAAAGAGGTGAATCAAGCATGGTTTTATGTATTTCTTAAAGAATATTCAATCGGTATGGTTGCGCCACAAAAACGGGAGGAAGAACGAAATTATTTTCAATTTCAATCTGTTTACTTCCAGCCTGCTCTGGCAGAGTTATCACCAGATTACCATTCATACTTGAAAAAAGTAATTAATGTTATTAATGGACATACAGATTTGCGGTTAAAAGTTATTGGTCATACGGATTGGGATGGATCGGATCAATACAACGAAGATTTATCGAAGAAAAGAGCTGAGGCAATTATTCAGTTTTTGGAGCAAAATGGACTTTCTCGCGACAGAATAGAATACGAATATCAGGGTGAAAAAAAACCTGTTGATACCAATAAAACTTCGGAGGGTAAAAAGCGTAATCGCAGAGTGGACTTTCAGTTTATATAAATTTATTTCCGTGGTATTTATTATTTTTCAAAATTTCATTGGCAAGATGTAAATTATTTCATATTTTCGTGACCTAAAATTAATTAACATGAAAAAGATTTACGTTTTACTTGGAGCTACGTTTTTTTCTACTATGGTTTTTTCGCAAAAAAATACTGCGAATAAATTGAAAAAAGAGAAAAATGCAATTACGGAGCAGATGCCAACTCCTAAAAAAGAGCATCAAACAAAAGTTACCATTTGGACTAACGATTTTTCCACTGCTGCAGATTGGGCAATTTCGAACAATACAAGTGATCAACAAGATTGGGTTATTTCAACGAGTACTGCCACAACTTTAGGTTTTGGAACTGGTGCTTGGGTTGATGGATCTAATACAGTTACCAATGAAAATGGTTATGCTCTATTTGATTCTGATGCAGTTGGTGCAGATGGAGGGAATCAAGATGCACTTATGACTTACACAGGTACAATTAATTGTTCTGCTTATCCAAATGTTGTATTGGAATTCAGTCAAAGAATTAGAATGTGGCAGACTACTGAAACAATTTTTGAAGTAAGTAACGACGGTGGTACCACTTGGACTCCATTTTCAGTTAACTTAGACAAAAGTGTTAGTACTTTGTACCAAGAGGTTGGTCAAATCAATATTACTTCCGCAGCTGGTGGACAAGCAAACGTTAAAGTTCGTTTGAGATATATCGGTTCTTGGGATTATGCTTGGTTGGTTGATGATTTGAAAATTATTGAGCAACCTTCAAATGACGTTCGTTCAATTAGTCCTTTCTATGCGGGAACAAACAATGAAGGAATTGAATACGGTCGTACTCCAGTAGTTCATTTGGATGCAAGTTATGACGTAGGAGGTTACGCATACAATTTTGGTGCAGCAGCAGCTACAAACGTTGCAGCTGATGTTGATTTTGGTTCTTTTAACTTTAACTATACTGTTGGTGCTCTACCTTCAGGAGATACGTTAATGTATGGAAATACAGAAAATCCAAGTACACCAGTTGGTGTTTACAGTGGACTATATACTGTAACTTCTACAGAAGAATTACCAGCAGATCCTTCATACACAAACAATGTTGCAAAACGCAATTTTGAAGTAACAACAAATTTATATTCTGTTGATGGTATCGGTGTTAATCCGGCTGAATTGCAAGCTACGGCTTCTTTAGGTTCAAACACTTTCGATACTCCAACAGGAACTATTTTCGCTAACATGTATCATTTACGTGGTGGTGACAATGTAGTTAACTCAATTGAAATTATGTTAGGAAGCGGAACTACTGCTAATACGCAAATTCAAGTTGCAATTATTGATACTGCTACATTATTTGCTGACGGTTCACAACCAGTTGTTGATTTAAACGGAAACGAAGCATTGAGTAACTTTTACGTAATTACAGCTGCTGATGTAACCAATGGTAAAGCGGTAGTATTCTTCAATCAAGGTATAGCATTGAACGATGGAGCATATTTTGCATCTGTTTTAACAGAAGTAAGTGCTACTGATGTAATCCGTATCTTAGATGATCAAACTGTAGCTCAGCCATTTTACGCATCAATGATTCACTTAATCGGTGATGCAACATACTCTAATGGAAATGCATTAGGAATTAGATTGAACACTTCTGTCGCTAATTTGGATGAAATTTCATCTGCTGATTTTTCAGTATATCCAAATCCTGCATCTGAGGTAATCAATATCAATTCAAGCAAAATGTTGAATGCTACAATTTCTTTAACTGACTTAACTGGAAAAGTTGTAAAAACTTCTACAATCAACGGTTTAACAGCGTCAGTTAATACTTCTGGTTTGAACAATGGAATTTACTATGTAACAATTACAAACGGAAATTCTACTTCAACTCAAAAAGTAGTGATTACAAAATAATTCATTGATTTATTCAATATTGAAACCGCTCCAATTGGGGCGGTTTTTTTGTGGATAATTAGTTCATTATTTTCACATAGTTAATGATTCTTTTTACATATTTTTGAAGAAAAATTTAAAATTATGAAAAAAGTTAAAATTGCGTTTATTGCGCTGACGGTTATTACATTATCATTTATAACTGCAGGTTATTTATATACTGAAGAGAAAGTGAGTAGCCTTGGCGGAAACATTGGTTCTTATAGCTTTGACATGTGTATTTACTCAACGCCTGAGGTTGATAACAGTATATTATCCTTAGGGTCTTTGTTATCTTTTAATATGGGCGTTATTGGTGAGGATTTCATTACATTTGAAAATAATGCGATGAAGAATAAGTGGAGAGATTTAATTGCCACTGACCCAACTCTTGCTTACACTGCTTTTGATCTGTATTCCAATTCCTTTGTAGAGAGTTACAAAGCCTCTTTTGAAGAATCAAAGCTTAATTTGATTACATATTACACAGAAAATCCGGATGAATATAGTGAAGAATTTATTTCTAAAGCACAAGCTGCAAACTCAACGGTTGTTCTGAAGAAAAGTGTTGAAAACATGAAACGATACAACGTATTAATTGATGAGCTTTTAAAACTAGACGATGCTACACTCAATCGATACATGAAATCTGTTTCAAAGGATCCATGTTGTTTTTGGAGTGAAACAGAAAAACCTGTAGAGGCCGTTGAATTAAAAAAATGGTTGGCTTCAAAATCATTTATTTCTCCTGAGGAGGCAACGTATCCTAGTTTAACTTGGACAGGAACGTATCCAATGGATCTTATTTTACTCACAAATAGAGTGTCTTCGAATTACCCAAAATGGACAAACAGAAAATTCTTACAAGAAGCTAAGAAATTCTCAACACATGTTCAAAAGAATTTGAAGTTTTAGATACTAGTTAAATTGTATTGTAAACGCATTGAATGGTAACCAAAAACTATTCAATGCGTTTTCTTTTTTTATAATCTCTTATTTATGAAGAAAAACATCCTTATTTCCGCATTTTTATGTCTTTCATTTTCTTTTGTTTTTGGTCAGATTGCATTTGAAAATAATCATACATTAGATATGTTAAAAGCAAAAGCTAAAAAGGAAAAAAAGCTCATTTTTATTGATGCTTACACCACATGGTGTGGACCCTGTAAGTGGATTTCTGCTAATATTTTTACAGATAAAGATGTTGCCACATTCTATAATAAAAACTTTATCAATGCAAAATTTGATATGGAAGATCAAGGCGAGGGAACAAAAATAGGTTCGCTTTAT
>JBIKQS010000020.1:0-15787 GCA_044349575.1 Crocinitomicaceae bacterium | reverse complement strand
CAGGTGCAGAGCAAGATCCTCAATATTATATTCAACTTGGGGAGGCAGCAAAAAGTACGGATAGTAACTTTTCTAGTATTGAGGCTAAATACCTGAAAAACCCCTCAAATCCTATATTTTTTAAACAATATATGGCAGCGGTATCATCAACTTGTTTGGATTACAAAGATGAATTGGATAAATTTCTATCACCTCTCAATGAGAACGATTATTTGGAAGAGGAGAATTGGAAAATTATTGTTGAATATCTCACAGACTTTAATCATAAGACTACACAATACATCGCAAAAAATTCAGTCAAGTTTTCCGATAAACATGGAGATGCAGTTAATGAATTTTTATACAATTCTATTCGTCAAACCGCTTTTGATTTATTAAATGAACCTGAATTTCAAGTAAATAAATATAAGCTGCTTCTTAACACGGCCAAAACAGTAGATTTTGAGTCTATAGCCGATCTGCTTCCCATGCTTGAAATTTATGGTTTTGAAAGAGAAAGTGATTGGGAAAATCTATTTCAATATCTCGTGAAAAATGGAGATACAGTGCTTGATTCAGAGAATAAAAATCGCTATAGTTATTTGATTGCTGAGAATTCAACATCGGAGATTTATTTGAAAAAAGCTGAGCAATGGATGAAGGATGTTCTTTCTGAAGAAGGTGGAGAGACCTGGAATAGTTTAGATACCTATGCACATGTGTTATTTAAAATGAATCGCAAGGAAGAAGCTCTTGAAATCGCCGAAAAGTCCTTAAAAACTGGTGAAGAATTAGAGGAAGATCAAATAGAAGGTACTAAAAAGTTTATTGAAGAAATTAAAGCGAGTTTGAAATAATTCAAATTTCACCATCAGTTCTTCATGAATTTCAAAGCACACCAATTTTCTTCCGATTTTTGATCAACAAATGAAAGTCCTTCTTGGGCTGCAGCTTGTTTTAAATCTTCAGCATCCGAATTAAAAAATCCACTCAAAAATAAAAATCCATTTGGTTTTAGTTTTTCTGAATAGGAGGGGAGATGACGCATTAAAATATTGCGATTAATATTAGCTAGTACTATATCAAACTCAACTTCTTCTATACAATCGATATCTCCACATCGTCCTTCAATTTTTGAACAAGCATTACGTTCGGAATTTTCCATGGTGTTTTCCACAGACCAATCTTCAATATCAACGGCTAAAATAGCTTTTGCACCGAGTTGTTCTGCCAAAATCGCCAAAATACCCGTTCCAGTACCCATGTCCAAAACTTTTTTATCATGTACATTTTCTTCCAGTAAAAATGAACACATCAATCGCGTCGTTTGGTGATGTCCGGTACCAAATGACATTTTTGGCATTATTTCAATGATTCGTTTTTTCGCAAAGGATTTATCGTGAAAAGGTGCTAGAATTGACAGTTCTTCACCCACATGAACAGGTTCAAAATCCGATTCCCACTTCGCATTCCAATTTTCTTGTTCGATAAAGCGATCTTCGATAGAATAGTGAACATCCTCTTCCTTGAAGTTAGTTGAAAATAAATCGGTTACTTCCTTTTTATCGTATGAAGTAGCCGGAATATATGCTAATACACCTGTTTCAGTTTCAACAAAGCTCTCAAATGGCAATTCTGCTAAAAGTGCAACTGCAATATCCGCCCACGGTTCTCGTGGTTCACAATTGATTGATAATTCGATATAATCCATAAGTTAAGAATGAAAAAAGCCACCCCTGAGGATGGCTTAATGAGTATTGTTTTGTGACTACAAGTGAATTACTTCACCGTATGCCGCCGCTGCTGCCTCCATGATTGCTTCAGACATGGTTGGATGAGGGTGAACAGTTTTAATTAGTTCTTCTCCTGTTGTTTCCAATTTACGTATAGCGACAATTTCCGCAATCATTTCAGTAACATTGGCACCAATCATGTGAGCACCCAAAAGTTCACCGTATTTTGCATCAAAAATCAATTTTACAAAACCGTCTTTTGCTCCTGCCGCACTTGCTTTTCCTGATGCGGAGAACGGGAATTTACCAATTTTAATATCTATTCCTGATTCTTTAGCGGCTTTTTCAGTAATACCAACTGAAGCTACTTCAGGTGAACAATATGTACATCCAGGAATATTGCCATAATCTAGTGGTTGTGGATGATGACCAGCTAATTGCTCCACACAAATTATTCCTTCTGCAGACGCAACGTGGGCTAATGCAGGGCCAGGAATGACATCACCAATGGCATAATATCCCGGAATATTTGTTTGGTAGTATTCGTTTGTTAAAATTCTACCTTTATCAACGATAATTCCTACTTCTTCTAAACCGATATTTTCAATATTTGCTTGAATTCCAACGGCAGAAAGAACAACATCACATTCGATTTTTTCTTCACCTTTTTCCGTTTTAACGGTAACAACACATCCAGTTCCTTTCGTGTCAACTGATTCAACGGATGATTTGGTCATTATGTTAATTCCTGCTTTTTTAAAGGATTTTTCCAATTGTTTTGATACCTCTTCATCCTCTACCGGAACGATATTCGGTAAATATTCAACAATGGTCACTTCTGTACCTATCGCGTTGTAAAAATAAGCGAACTCAACACCTATTGCACCTGAACCAACAACTACCAATTTTTTGGGCTGAGATTTCAAGGTCATTGCCTGACGATATCCAATAATTTTTTCGCCATCTTGCGGTAAGTTTGGCAATTCGCGTGATCTCGCTCCTGTAGCTATTATTATTCCTTTATCAGCAGAATATTCAGTCGTAGCCCCACTTTCATCAGTTACAGAAACCTTCTTGCCCGCTTTGATTATCCCATTGCCTTTGATTACATCAATTTTGTTTTTCTTCATTAAAAATTGAATACCGGCGCTCATTCCATTAGCAACTCCACGACTTCTATCAATCATCGCCGAAAAGTCAGCAGAAGCTTCTTTAACAGTTATTCCGTAATCACTAGCATGTGTTAGGTATTCAAATACGTTGGCACTTTTCAGAAGCGCTTTAGTTGGAATACATCCCCAATTCAAACAAATTCCACCAAGTGACTCACGTTCTACAATCGCAGTTTTCAATCCTAATTGAGAAGCTCGAATAGCTGTTACATATCCACCAGGTCCACTTCCTACAACAATTATATCATAATTCATATATTCAATTTTTTTCACTCCAAATTTACTGAAAACAAATCAAAAGCAAAGCCTAACCATGCAATTTGTTTACAAAATCTTAATTCATCGTTTATTCATTTTCTGATTTCATCGCGTACATTTGAGGAAACTAATTCTGGTTATGCGATTTATTATTGTTTTTCTTCTGCCTTTGACTGTATTATCCCAATCACATAAGGTAGACTATTTCGGTCATCGTGGGTGTAGAGGTTTATTGCCTGAAAATTCAATTGAGTCTTTTCAAAAAGCCATTGAACTTGGTGTTAATGGGATTGAATTAGACGTTGTAGTGAATAAAGACAAGCAACTTGTAATTTCTCATGAACCCTATTTTCAAAGTTCGTTTTGTTTAGATTCTTCAGGTAAAACAATAGATAATGAAAAACAATGGAATATATACGAGATGACTCAGTATGAAATTCAACAATTTGATTGTGGCACAAAAAAACATCCTCATTTCAATGAGCAAGTTAATTTAATAATGCATAAACCGTTGTTGCAAGATTTATTTAATCAGGTTGATCTTTCCAGTTCAATAGTTTTATTTGAAGTTAAGTCTAGTAAAGGGGAATACGGAAAATCGCAGCCTTATCCTGCTGATTTTGTGAAAATTATTGCAGCCGAGATAGCTCATTTTCAGTATAAAAACAAGATAATCTTTATGTCATTTGATTCGCGAATTTTAGAAGAAATCCACGCGCAACTTCCTGATTACAAATGCGTGTATCTGACCTATTTACCCTATATAAAGGCCAAGAAATTTGTAAAACAGCTTTCATTCAAACCCTATGCGTTGGGAATGTTTCATAGAACAATTCACATGAAAGACGTTGCTTATCTTCATCAAAATGGAATAAAATTGTTTGCTTGGACAGTAAACAAAAAGCGAGATCAAAATCGTTTAACACGAATAAACATCGATGGTATAATTACGGATTATCCGGATCGAATACATGAGCGTTAATTTGCTCGGCAAACGATCTAACCATGTACTAAATTAATTGGTCATTTGAAACTAAAATTCCTCTGCATCAGATAACTGAATAGTACAACAATACACGAAGCTAAAATATTTGCAATTGAAGGGTAAATTGTGAGATATTCTACAAAAAGTTTTAAGATTAACCACGATAGTACTCCAGATAACGCAGAGCTTAATGCATAACGAAACAATTGCACCCTACCTTTCAGTTCACTGCCAGTAAAAACGACATATTTCATTAGTAAAAAACCTATGGTGAAAGAAATTATGAAACAACTAACCGAACTTAAGGTGTAAGCAGTTAAAACAAAAGTTTGGTCAAGTGGCAGCTGAATGGGAAACATTTTCTTATCAAAAATAAACTGGTAAAAAACAAAGAATAATAACCAGCTTAGTAACAAATTCCCGCCTCCACAAGCAGCATAATAATACGTTTTCTTTGGGATTATTTTACCTACAAATGGATAGAAAAAATCCAATATGGAAGTAATTAATTTTGGTAAAGACATTCTTAATCACTACTTGTTTTTAAAGGAATTGATAGCATTTACCGTAAAATCGCTCAATACAAGTTTACCACTCATTGCAGCTCGATCACTCAATAATTCATCCCAATGATCGGTTCCTTCCCAAAATACCTTTTTCAACATGGACATTGCTTCAGGGTTTGAATTCGCTAATTTGTTGGCTAACTTGTCAACCTCAGTATCAAGCTCTTCGATAGAATCGTATGTTTCTGTATATAAGCCCTTATTTTTTGCCCACTTAGCAGATTTCCATTCAGTTGCATTGATAGCTAATTCACTCATAGCCGATAAACCAATTTTGCGTTCAACAGCTGGTCCAACAACAAAAGGTCCAATTCCAACCGCTAATTCAGATAATTTAACCTCAGCATTTTTAGTTGCCAAACAGTAATCAACTGCCGATGCAACGCCAACTCCACCACCAACTGCTTTTCCTTGTACGCGACCAATAATGAATTTTGGACATTTTCTACATGCATTAATTACTTTAGCAAATCCGGAGAAAAACGTTTTGCCTGTTTCAAAATCCTTGATAGAAATAAGTTCGTCAAAACTAGCTCCCGCACAAAATGCTTTTTCACCAAGAGATTTTAATACGATTACTCGCACTTCATTATTGTTACCCAACTCCGTAATTGTTTCAGCCAATTTGCCAAGTATTTTACCAGGTAATGAATTACTTAGAGGGTGACCAAATTCTATCGTTGCAATATGGTCGTTGATGGTAAATTCAACACTTCCTAAATCCTTTGCTTCCATTCTCTTATTTTAACGTAAAACTATCTGATCCTATTAAATTTCCTTCACAATAAACTCGAACTTTATAGGTTCCTTTGGTGGCTTTTTCGCCTCTCATATCGTAGTAAATTCCAACGTCAATACTATTGTTTTCATAATCGATATCTCGTTTTTCGGAGAATGGGATTGATGTTCCATCAACGTTCACTACGTTTGAACTTCTTGATTGAAGCGTTTTTCCTTCAGGAGAAATTACTTGCATGTAAACAGTTTTTTTGCCAGCATTAGCCAACGAATTTGATCCAACCGTAAATAAACACTTGATTTGAATTGTCTCCTTGGCTTTTGTGGTTTCCTTTGTGGTATTATTTCTTTTCAATTCCATACCACTAGAGGTAAAGCTATATGCTTGCAATTTAGATCCTTGTTTTACTTTTTGAGAGGTTTCTTCTGCCACTTTTTTGTATTCATCTCTTTCCGTTTCTGTGGAAGTTAATTTTTCGGATGTTTCGGTGAGATCTGTTTGAATTTTCTTATTCAATTGATTGAGTTGATCAATTTCTTTGATGTAACTTTTCATGATTTCACGAAGTGTTTCATTCTCTTTTTCCATTTTTAACAATTTGGAATACGTCAAATTTCCTTGACTTTTCAACGTGTTAATTTGATTCAACAAGCCTTGAATTTTTGATTTTTCGAGATTTAAACTATCTGATTTCGATTTATCCATTTTGATTAACTCATCGTAATTGCTCAACATATTTGTCAAATTTGTCTTTAAATCATCTGATCTTCCTTCGATATCAATCACAGATCCAATTGATTTGTTGACTTCGTTAAGGTCTGATTTGAGTTTTGTGTTTTCGCCGAGGGCTTTATTCAATTCTTGAATTTTATCTGAATAGATTTTAGATAGATAGGCAATTCCGCCAATTAATCCAATTATTGCAATCAGTAGAACTACAATTATTTTTTTCGAGGAATCTACTTTTTTTATTTCTTCTGACATAACGTTATTTTTTATTTAATTCTAATGTAAAATTATTGGTTATAAATTTAGTAATCAATCAAAATGATTGAAATATTTTTTAATTATCACCTATTGAGTACGCGGCTCCAAGTCCTGCCCCAAATCCCCAACCGGTACTAGCCACCTTTCTCGTCTCCAAAAATCCTTGCAACATCCAATTGGATTGATGCCAATATGTACCTTTAACGCCAAAAGAGCAGGAATATTTCCATTGTGAATATCCCACATTTTTATTCCAAATATAATCGATTCCTAGTACGTTTGCGTAAGGTGCAATATCTCCATTATAACCAAAAGGAATGTGATAAGATACACCATCTGGTAGAACAGTTATCAACAATCCTATTAATGTTCCTAAGTAACCCAATCCAAATACAGAGCCTGAACTGGTTCCATCATTGGTTGAATTAGCAAGACCAGAAATAAGTCCAATAAGTATGAGAGGAGGTCCGGCTAGCGAACCAACTGAAGCATGTATGTGTTTGAAATTATCCGTTCTTTTTTGGTATTCAAGGTTGTAGACTAAGCCAAATCTATTTTTTAAAATAAATTCACCTGTAAGACCATAGTTAGTGTAAAATGAAGTGTCGACAAAACCATAACTTGTTTTAATACCAATGTAACCATTTTTCTGTGTTAATTGAGCTTTTGATACGAATGATATCAATAAAAAAGAAAAAAGTAAACCAATGAAAAGTCTACTAATCGCAAATTCTACCTTTATGCTTTTCATGGTCATAGTGTTGTTCTAATTCTTCAAATTCCTTGATTAATTGCGCTGACGGTGGTTTATTTTGTAACTCGCTCAAATTGGGTTGTCCTGCATCCACCCAGCATGTGTACCAAATGGAACCAATAGCTAAAATAGCATCTCTCATTCTTCGTTCTACCATTCCGTTTAATCGTAAATGATAAGCGTCAGAAAATGCTTTTGAGTAGGTCAAAACGGTTGTATTTCCTCGCTGCTCATAACTGTACTTTTGATCTGATGGGAACTCTTTTGTTAGTTCTCTTTCAAAGTCCAAAACAGAGTCGAGTGCTAAATGGGAAGTTTTTATAGCCGCCCATGCAAAATCCAAGGTGTTTTTAACGTATTTACTTTTTCCCGTAAAATAATCGTAATTATCTGCATTTATTTCCACTAGTCTACTTTCCCAAAATCCATGAATTCCACGTTGATTGGTTTTCTGACCATTGTAATTTTCTGTTGTATGGAGTGGAACGTGCGCATCACCGATGTAATGTCCAATTTCTGCTGAATATTTTAAAATTAAATCAACGTTTTTTGTTTCAAAAGCTTTTTGAAGCCTAAATTTCATTACTTGAATATGCCAAGGCACGATTCCATAAGCTTGAAGTGTGTCTTCTGTGAATTTCTTTACGGCATCCTCCCATTTTCGAGGCATAACCTCAAATGGGTCTTCTTTTCCTTTGATGTAAAAATGATCTAAATCGATATAGTGTCTTGGAGCTTCTCCTTCAACCGCATATCTTCTTTTGTCAGGATCTACGGAGTGTTCCGTTAGAAATTCAATATGTTCCTTGTAAAAGCCAAACATCTCTGGGGGCAAAGTGAAAACTGCCACTCGATTAATTCGTTTGTGTCCGTAAAATCCCCAGAGAACTTCTTTAGGATCTTCATTTTTCATTACCGATGAACTCATCCAAAAGACGAGAGGAAATGCAATTAAGACTGATAATCTGTAAATCATAGGATTGAACAATTTGTGTATTTCTAGATTCAATACGAAGATACAAGTATTTTGAATAGTAACGTCAAATTTGATTTTAACAAATTAGAATGGTTAGATTAAATTTTAATAATTTATCGTTTGGCCAGTGTAGATAGTTATTTTTAAAGGCGGTTTGATAAATAGCTTAAAACTCATTTTAGTAAACACGACTTTCAATTGAAGTATTTAACGTAAATTACTTCAGTGCATTCATGGTATTTAGCTAAAAAACTTCAATTGCCGTCCTTGCCGAGTATGAAGTTTAAATAATTTTCACTGTGTATTACCTGGAATTCAGAGGATTGATAATGATTCTTCCAAGCGGTAGGTGTCTTTACTTTATTCTTTTTCCATTTAAATTCAAAAGCTGAAAGCTCCGTGCCTTGCTCTTCTATTAGATCGATCTCTTGTTGATCGTATGTTCTCCAAAAATAGGAATTTACGCGTCTTTTCAAATAGGAATTAACCTTCATACGTTCCGACATTAGATAGTTTTCCCATAATTGCCCAACATCATTGCGCAAGTTAATAGGGTTGTAATTGCGAATCAATGCATTGCGAATCCCATTGTCGTAAAAATACCAGCGGTTTGACTTACTGATTTCTTTTCTCAAATTTCGGCTGAAACCTCTCACCGGATATATTATAAATACTTTTGATAAAAGATCTAGATAAGACTCAATCGTATTGCGACTAATTCCTTTTAGATTCAAAGCCAGTTCGTCCATACTCACTTCTGTACCTATTTGAAATGCAATTAATCGCAATAAATCAATTATTTTATCCGCTTTCTTTATACCCTCGTACGCCAATATATCTTTCAATAAATAGCTACTAACAAGGCCTTCTAAATAATCTATTTTTGCCTCAGAGTTAGAAAGATTTGATAACTCAGGGTACGAACCATAAACCAATCGTTGTTCAAGTCGTGAATAAGTTTCTATTACATTTTCATTGACTTGAAATTCCAGTTGAGACAATGGAAAAAGTTGTATAACATTTGATCTTCCCACCAAAGGTTGACCAAGCTTATTATTCAATTCAAACATAGATGAACCTGTTACGATTACATGAACATGACTCAATTCATCAACCAAGAGTTTGAGTTTAAGACCAATATCAGGAATACCTTGCGCTTCATCGATGATTACATACTTGGCTGATCCAACGACAAATTTTAAATTTTCTACAGATCTTTCTGCCATTAAATCAAGCGTTTGCTGATCCTCACCGTTTAACATGATTGTTTTATCCCTCGGTAATTGATCTAAAATTTGTTTCAATAACTGGGTTTTTCCAACCCTTCTCGCGCCCAGAAGAATCAATACTTTTCCGGGTTTAATGTATTTTAGAAAGTCCTTATAAATTGCTCTTTCAACGTAATCCATGCATAATTCATTTAAACAAATTTAAAGAAATAAATTTAGCTATTGAAGTTTTTTATATAAATTACTTCATTATAATCAATGAATTTAGCTAAATTACTTCAATACAATCATTGTATTTAGCTAAAAAACTTCAATTGAACTCAAAATCCAATCATCAAATAGCTTCCGATTCAGGTGTTTTTACCTAAAAATCTGTTAGAAATAGCATCTATTGAAGTTTTTTGCATGAATTGCTTCATTAGATTCAATGAATTTAGCTAAATTTCTTCAATACAATAATGGTATTTAGCTAAAAAACTTCAATTGAACTCAAGATTCAATCATCAAAGCAACCTTATTATCAAGATTTTTTACCGAAAATCTGTTAGAAAAATCATCTATTGAAGTTTTTAATATGAATTACTTCATTTGATTCAATGTATTTTACTAAAAGAAACTTCAAAATATTAAAAAGAAATTGAATTAATACGCAGTCAAAAAACAAATAAAGATAATAGGCTAAGCCAATAGAGAAATTAATAAATACAAGACTCAAGGTTGAAAAGATCTACTTTCATAAAAGCCTGTGGACCAAATGGTTCTGGAAAAGCCTCAATAAATTTCATTATTTTGAGTAGATTCCTTTGAAGAATTCGATTTTGTGATATTTAGAACTATTTAATACTCAATTAACAAAAAGATTTTGGTCTCAAGTATCATCTAATTTCGCCAATAAATCAGGTAATAATTCAGTAAGTTTTGAAAAGGCAAACCACTTTTTACCTAAATCTTTCAATGAAGCACCAATATGATAGAGTTCCTTTCGGTCGAGGATTAAGAACCTGTCATGTGAAGTTTTGAGCAGTTTAATGGTTATTTTGGGATATTGCTCATTGTGTTTTTTCAAATCTAGTTCTAATTGATTTGAAATTTTTTGGGTGTAAATTAGTGTATTACATTCTGGTTTTCTTTTACTTAACATCAATAAGGTTGTTTCGTCAACATAATTATCAATAAGGATAATGGATTCATTAGCTCTTTTTATCAGGTCATTTGCAAATATATAAGCATCAAATAATTGTCCTTCGAAAAAGATACCATTACTTGGTGTTGTTTCTTTTTCTTCAAGTGCTCTAAAAACTAATTCAAATTTTTTATCTGTTTCAAGTTGCTTTGATTCAATTTTATCCAATCTGAAATCAATTAATGAATTTGTAAAGATCTCTCGTCTAAATTTTACGAATGCATCCATTATTTGTAGGCTTACATTAATTGCTATTTCACTATTAAGTACGGAAGACAGCATCGCAACACCTTGTTCTGTAAAGGCATAGGGTAATGTTCTTCGTTTTGCGGTCGCAAATTGCGACCGCAAAATACCATCTATTTTTATTTGTATAGTTGACCACTCTGCTTGATTTAACTGAAACATGAAGTGTTTTGGAAATCTTTTTTCGTTTCGTTTTACTTGTTCATTCAATCGTTTCGTTTCGACATTAAAAAATTCAGCAATATGAAAATCTAGCATCACTTGAATTCCTCTTATCGTAAAGATTTTTGATACTATTTCAGTTGATTTAATTTTATCCATCTTAACTTTTTGTCACTTTAAGTTAAGAAAAAACATTCATAATTCAATGATTTTTTATAGAATAATTATATATTAATCGTATTTATGATTGTATTTTAAATAAATGTATTGTTGAAGTTTTATGACAATACCAAGTTTGTGGGGATTTAATACGGATCAAGTCAATTAGTTGGGGATAAATTATGAATTCCTGACAAGTGAAAGAATTAGTGACTTGACTTTAGAAATAATTCACATAAGCGATTAAAGAAAAATAGTGACCTTGGATTTATAGGTTTTCAAGCCGAACTGAGTTACGTAGTTTTAGAGGAAGCCGAAGGATCAATGATAAAACAGAAACTCAGAAGGTGCAGAAAAGGGTTCGGTTAGAATTAGACTTGAGTTAGACAACAGATCGCCGAACCCAGAAAAATCCAAAGTCTTGATTTTTTTACTCAACTTTTTTTATCAAGAAAAAAAGTGGAAAATTAGTCTTTAAAAAGATTTCCTCCAACTTTTGGTCTTGATCCGTTTTCCGTCAATACCAAGTTTGTGGGGAATTAATACGCATATCTATTGCACAACAAAAAAATACTCATTAATATTGTAAAGCTGGAAACAGCGCTTTATTGAAATTCACGGAAGTGTTTACTTTCAACCCGGTTTGAAAACGACCAATCCTTAAAAAGGACGGGGAGAAAAAGATCAAACACTCGCATCGCATGGTGTGGGTACAATTCTTTTCTTCGTCCTAGCCTTTGGTCAGGCTTCAAACCGAGAGACGGTTTTGGCCCACATCTCCTTTGTTTAATTTTTCCTTGCGGGCCACAGGAAACAAAAGTAAAATTTTATTTTTAAAATTGATTAATTTTAGTTTTAATTTAATTATTTTATATTTTTGATAAATAAGACTCAATGTTAGTGAAATTAGTTCCCATTTTATTTATTCTTTTATACATCACTTCATATTCTCAATCTCTTGATCGAAAGGTCTTCGCCAGTGCCGGAAAAGATGCGAGCAATGGACAAACTGGCTTGGCACAATACAGAATGGCATACACCATAGGCGAACCACTCATTTATGGTGGGTCTGCAGGCACAACCAAGATAAGTAATGGATTCATTCAACCGATTGGCATTACAGCCGTGGCACCCCCGTCTACTAGTGGAATGATTTTACAACTAGGAGACATTGCCGTTTATCCAAACCCATTTGGTACCTACCTTATGATCAATGGTTGGGAAGAAAGCGAAGAGAATGTGAATGTGCAACTCATCGATCAACATGGAAAACTAATACTACAGAAAGGCATTGTACCTCATAATTACCAATTAGAAATTCCTGCTCAGTGCGCACCAGGAATATACTTACTTAACATGTACACCTTGAATGGGCAGTTCATTCAGCAAAATCGATTAATTAAAATGAATACTGAAAACAATTAAACTCATGAAAAAATTAGTACTTTTTAGCTTTCTATTCCTTTCACTTTTTGCCTTTTCACAAGCTCCTGAAGGCATCAATTATCAGGCTGTTATACGCAATAATACCGGTAATTTGGTAGCAAGTACAACTGTAGCTATTCGCGTTCAAGTTCGTCAAACCACGGCTACTGGTTCAGTTGTTTACCAAGAACGACATAGCGTATTTACTTCCGCTCAAGGCTTGATTAACATGGTTATTGGTGCAGGGACTCCGCAAGTTGGAACATTTAACGGAATCAATTGGGGAAATGGACCTTATTTTGTCAATTTGGCAGTCGATCTTGCAAATGGTGTCAATTACCAAGATTACGGAACGCAGCAACTCATGAGTGTTCCTTATGCCTTATATGCGAAAACATCAGGAAATCAATTTAACCAATGGCGCTATGGAAATACGGCTCCTCCATCAACTTTAGGAACTTTCGGAGATTTTTACTTGGACGTCATTACCGGTAACGTTTATTATAAAAATTCAGGAACTGCTTGGGTTTTAACCGGAAACATCAAAGGTCCTGTTGGTCCAACCGGCCTACAAGGTCCGGCCGGCGCAGCGGGAGCTCAAGGTCAACAAGGGATTCAAGGTGCTACGGGCGCAACCGGTGCTCAAGGACCAATTGGTTTAACTGGACCACAAGGCGCACAAGGAATTCAAGGACCAGCAGGTCCTACAGGTGCAACCGGGTTAACTGGTCCGCAAGGTCCACAGGGGGTTGCCGGAACGACCGGCCTACAAGGTCCGGCCGGCGTAGCTGGAACCAATGGCACCAACGGTACCAACGGTCAAAACACCTTAGTTAAAACGACTACCGAATCTGCAGGCGCGAATTGTACCACAGGCGGTGTAAAAATAGAATACGGCCTAGATGCCAACAGCAACGGAATACTAGATGCTGGGGAAATCAATGCAACCTTAACGAAATATGTTTGTAACGGAGCTACTGGAGCAACTGGAGCGCAGGGACCAATTGGAATAACTGGCTCTCAGGGCCCACAAGGAATTCAAGGTCCAGCGGGTGCGACAGGTGCTAATGGTTTGACTGGTCCTCAAGGTCCGGCCGGCGTAGCTGGAACCAATGGACAAAATACCTTAGTTAAAACAACCACAGAGTCTGCAGGCGCGAATTGTACCACAGGCGGAGTAAAAATAGAATACGGATTAGATGCCAATAGTAACGGAATCCTGGATGCTGGGGAAATTAATTCAACTTTAACTAAGTATGTGTGTAACGGAGCATCTGGTGCTACAGGAGCGCAGGGACCAATTGGATTAACTGGTCCCCAAGGCCCACAAGGAATTCAAGGTCTTGTAGGTGCAACTGGAGCAATTGGTTTATCTGGTCCGCAAGGAATTGCTGGAACAAATGGAACAAATGGACTCAATGCACTAATAAAAACCACAACAGAACCAGCTGGAAGTAATTGTACAAATGGAGGAACGAAGATTGAAACGGGATTGGATGCAAATAGCAATGGCGTTTTGGATGTAAGTGAGGTGAATACAAGCCAAACGAAGTTTGTGTGTAATGGTGGAACTAATAGTAATTCATCAAATTCAAAAATATTAATGTCAAATTATTCAAAAAATGGAGCTGGTAATTCTCCTGAATTCATATTAAATCTTGATACAATCAGTTTAGAACCAAATCAATATTGGGAAATAGATTTTAACTATGGAATTTCTAGTTCATCTTCTTCAAAATATAGCCACATCAATATATTAAACATTGGTTCAACTGATTTAATAGATTGTAATGAAAGTACACAACTAAATTTGGGCTCAACTTCGAGCTCACAGCTTTCAGGAAGTTGTGTATTAAAAAATCTTTCAGGTACACAAAAAGACTATATTATACAGATCAAATCATGGTCTGATAGTAGTCCTACATATAGTGCCTATTGGAAATTTATATACAGAATTATGTGATTTTATGAATATTGATATTTAAGAGTCAATATGTATAATTGAAAAATTAAACGTCTTTGATTTTAAAAAAGTTGGAATGTTAATTCTAAATAAAGAAAATCAGAAAATGATTTTTTCAGCGAATAATTTTATTGAAAGTGACAATAATTGTCATTTTGATTATATATGGATAAATATTAATAGAAGTTCTAATTCCGAAGAGATAATTTATAATGGAAAAACACAATTTTCCATTTATGAAAGAATGAAAGAGCACCTTAGAGGATTTAGAGGAAAAGAAAATAATGGATCGATAAGCGGTTCTAAGAAGTTTAAACATTTAATAAATCTAATTAACACAGGTAGTGAAATTCAAATTTGGACAAGACAAGCTGAAAATAGAGAATTAATGATTAGAAAAAAGAAATTAGAAAAAATCACTCATTATTCTGTGGAAGAAGTATACTTCATACAATTTTTTAACCCTAATCTTAATAATAAAGAATTTTTAAAAACATTATGACAAAATACCTCACCCGCCTAACCACAAATTTCAACAAATGGGAAAAACCATCTGGGAAAGATGGAAAATGTGGATTAGACATAAAATCACCATACGAAGGAATTAACGGCTTTGGATGGGAAGAATGGCTGTTTTATGATTTTCATAATCCAGAGAATCAATTGGGTAGTTATTGCTATGGATTTATTCAAGCTTTTCACAAGAAAAACAAAGCACAAGCAATAATACCTCGTTTATATCTGTACACAAAAGTTTGCATAAATAATCGCAAATTGAATTTTTACCTCGGTTACATTGATAATGTAGAAGTTCTCGAGCACCCATTTACTCATAAAATGCTAATTGAAAAAAAGAACTCTTTTTGTAAACAAGCAGAAAGTGATTTAAAGAATTTGCAAATCGAGGGTTACCAAAAAGATCTTGTTGAAATGTGTTCAGAAGACACACTATTCAATGTTCGATTTAAAACTTGTGATGTTCACATCAAAGATTTTAATTTTCAAGAAAGACCAATAAAAATGCTTCAAGGCCAAGCTCGTTTTGGTCTTTATGATTTAGAAAAGCATACAAACTTAATGACTGAAATTAATAAATACGATTAACTATGAAAAAACAACTACAAAAAATCACCTTTTTCTCAGCGCTCTTTTTGAGTGCGGGTATGAGTGTTTTTGGGCAAGTGCCGAATTGTGTCATTAATGCGTCGGAAAATACAATTTGTTCGGGAGAAACTGTAACATTAAGCGTTATAGACAATAGTATAAATGAT
>JBIKQS010000042.1:0-11434 GCA_044349575.1 Crocinitomicaceae bacterium | reverse complement strand
TGTATTTCCTGGAAATAATTCTATACCGATAATTGGCTCATCATTCGAATATAGTAGTAGTTTACCGCCCTCTAATTGGACAACTACATCTGGTGGTTGGACAACTGGAAGTTTACCTTACATTGGAGTAAATACAGGGTCAGTTGCTAATTCAACTTTTTGGCCAATTGGTACAACCTATTATCTTCGAAAGCAAATTGATTTAACAAATTATGACCTAACATCAATTAATTGGAAAATCGCAGTTGATAATGGTTACACTCTTTATTTAAACGGTCAACAAATTGCAACAGCTTATGAAGGCGGTCCCGCTATTGAATGGGAATATTCAGGTTTCTTTCCAACAAATATTTTAGTTCAAGGGATTAATACTATAGCTATCAGAATAAGTGATGATGGCGCTGGTGCTGCTGTTTTTAACATGTTGTTGACAGGAAATCCAATTATACCGACGATACAATGGTCTAATGGACTAACAATCCCTACAATTACAGTTACCCCAAATCAAACAACTAACTATACTTGCACTTTATCGAATGGGTCGAATTCATGTCAAGCTACAACAACAATTATTGTTAATAATAATCCAAGTGTAAACCTAGGTTCAGACACCCTAAATATATGTGGTTTGACCACTACTCTAGACGCAACAAATCCAGTAGCAGCATCCTATTCTTGGAACACAGGTGAAATAACACCGAGTATCATTGTAAGTTCATCAGGAGAATATCACATAACAGTTACCGATACTGCGGGTTGCTCTTCTTCAGATTCCTCTTACGTTTCAGTCATTGATCCAACCATTACGGCTGGTCAGCCTGCTTTTTGTTTGGGAGATAGTACTGTTATTTCAATAAATGAATTATCTAGTTATGACACTCTGCTTGTGGACCAGTTTCAAATGAATATGTTTCAAGCTATGAATTATACCACGCCAACATTAAATCAAGGAGTAAGTTACTTATTAAAAGTTTCTGGCACCGTAGGTTTTTCTGGTGGAGTTGATTCTCAAGATGCTGCATATCAATACAATTGGTTCGGATCACCCCTAACTCCCTATGCATTTCCAAGTCCCACAAGCGTTTGGTGGTATGTGAATGGATCGAATAACTTTAGACCAGATCAAGATTCATACAATGGCAATCACATCTATTATTTCAGTTTTGTTGGAAACAATCAACCTCTTACGATAACTTGGACAGACAATCCATATGGAGACAATTCGGGTCAATTGAATTTCCAACTGTTAAAGATTGAAAGTAATTCTACTTTATCAATCTGGTGGTCAGATGGAACAACCAATCAATCGAGCATTCAAGTGCAACCTACTCAAACTACGACCTATTCGGTTACCGTTTCAGATGGTGTTGGTTCGTGTACGGATAGTATTACCATTCAAGTAAACAATCCGCAAATAAATGCTGGTTCGGATATTTCTGTTTGCGAAGGAGATTCCACTACGTTAACTGCCACAGGAGCTTCTACGTATGCTTGGGATAATGGCGTGGTGAATGGGCAATCATTTGTACCTACCGTTGAAGGATATTACAACGTTACCGGAACAGATACTTTGGGTTGTTCAAACAGCGTTTCGATTTTCGTGGATTTATTACAGCCTACAACAAGTAACCTTGAACGAATTGCCTGTGATACATATACTGCTCCAGATGGCAATGTATACACCAATTCTGGTCAGTATCTTGCCGTTATTCCAAATGCAGTTGGCTGTGACAGTACTATCCAATTGTCATTAACCATAAATAACTCATCATCTAGTACACAATCAACTACGGAACTAGATTCCTATACTTGGCCGGTAAATGGACAAACGTACACGCAAAGTGGTGTTTATACAGCGGTTATTCCAAATTCTAAAGGATGTGATAGTACAATTACCTTAAATCTTTCTCTCGAGTTTACGGGTATTTCAGAAATAAATGGCAAAGAAATCGTAATTACACCCAATCCAGTTGATGCAAGCTTTACTTTAATTGCAGATTCAAAATATATCGGAAGTGAATATATTTTAACAAATCAACAGGGCGCTATTGTCGCAAAAGGAACCATACGATCTGCAAAAATGGATGTGAATTGTAGTCATTTAGCCAAAGGAACCTATTTGTTTCAATTGAACGCCTCAGATCAACACGTAATTCGAGTATTGAAGAATTAAACTTAAAACAAATCATTCTTGCTGCATAAGAATGGAAGCACCTTTAGAGGTGCTTTTTTTGCTGCTTGTAATATTTAGATTTAAATTTTGTTTATCACTAATCTAAAAAATAGAATCAAATTCCTTAATTTTATAGTACAATGTTAACTCAGCAATCCATACTGCAATTTTTAACAGAAAATAAATCCTTTTTTTTGAGTGAATTTCACATTTCAAAAATTGGTATTTTCGGATCATTTGCCAGGAATGAACAAAATCCGGATAGCGATATCGATGTGTTGATTGAACTTGAGAATAACGTTACGAATGTTTATGATTTAAAATGGGCTCTGCGCGACTTTCTTAAGAATAAATTTAACCGTGAGGTTGATATATGCAATGCTAAACATATTAAATCATTTGCAAAAGATTATATCCTAAAAGATGTGATTTATGTCTAAAAGTAATGTTATAGCAATACTTACCATTAAAGAAGCTATTGAAAAATTGAGAGTTATACTTCTGATCTTTCATCTTGGGAAGAGTTAAAAGAAGATGTAGAGACATTTGATGCTTGTTTATTGAATTTTGTCATAATTGGCGAATCGGTGCTTCGATTAGATATTCATTTCATTGAAGCTCATCCTCAAATTGAGTGGCACAAAATAAGAGGTTTCCGAAATTTAATCGCACATGATTATTTTGGTATTGATGTAGAAGAAGTTTGGGATATAATCATTACAAAAATCCCTACGTTGAAACAATTTATCACAGAGATTATGTAAACCATATTTTATTTATCTTCACAACTCTAAATAGATAAAATCATCAAACTATTAGTAGAAGGTAATTGTATTTTAACAAAAAAAAAATCCTGAAATTTCGCCCTTAAATTTCAATCAAATAAATCCTTCTCATTTACACCAATACCGAATAGCGCAAAATCGTATTTGGAAGGGTCGATTGGATCCATTTTTCGGAGTGTTTCCATGAGTTCTTCCAATGCTTTCCAATCGTCTTGTTTGCGAGAAAGTAAACCCAATAATCGGGCATTTCTGCTGGTGTGTACGTCAAGTGGTAAATACAATTCTGAGGTTGCTATGCTTTTCCAGATCCCGAGATCAACACCCTGATTATTCGGACGAACCATCCAACGCAAAAACATGTTTAATCGCTTGCAAGCCGAATTTTGAAGGGGATTGGAAATGTGTTTTTCACTTCTTTTTTCGTGAGCAACTTGAAGAAAAAGTTCACGAAAGTTAATAATTCTGCCTTTAATTCCCGGATAATCAAGATGAGGTTTGAATGCCACCTCTAATCCCTGGTGATCCTTGTAGATAGATTGAAGCGATCGTATGAAAAAATCTAAATCTTGAACGTTGAATGTTCGATGAACGAAATTAGTTAACTGTTTGGAAGAATTATAGTTTAAAATAAAATCGTGTGGCTGATAATCAAGTAGTTGAATTATTTTTTCTCCATTGGAGATAATACTTTTTCGATTTCCCCATGCAATGGTTGCTACCAAAAATCCAATAATTTCGCAATCTTCTTTTTTTGAAAATTGGTGAACCAATTTTAAGGGGTCGGATTCTAAAAAAATCGGATTCTCATATTGCTCAGCTTTGAAGTCGAGGTATTCTTTGAGTTCGTTAATGTCCATTTTTCAAGGAATTTTAAGCTGTAGTCAACGAATTATTTGCCAAATTAATGATTCATTTTGAGTTTAAAGAACTATGATCAATGTTGTCTTTTTCAAGATTCCAATAAGCCGTCTGTAATGGTGATTTTACGATCTGCCATATTGGCTAAAGACTCATTGTGGGTAACGATTACAAAAGTTTGATTCAATTCATTGCGTAAGAAAAAGAAAAGCTCGTGCAATTCTTTTGCATTCTTGCTATCTAGATTTCCCGATGGCTCATCGGCAAAAATAATTTTCGGATTATTAATCAATGATCGACAAACGGCAATGCGTTGTTGTTCGCCACCTGAAAGCTCGCTTGGCTTATGAAGTGCTCGTTCTTGTAGACCAAGCATTTCCAAAAGTCGCATTCCAGATTTTTTTGCATTTACCATGCTCTCACCTTTAATCAAGGCAGGAAGAATCGTATTTTCAAGCGCATTAAATTCAGGAAGTAATTGATGAAATTGAAAGATAAAACCTAGTTTTTCATTTCTAAATGACGCAAGTTTTCGTTGCGATAATTCAAAAGGATTAACATTATCAATGAATATTTTCCCTTCATCAGGAGTATCCAGAGTACCTAAAATTTGTAGTAGGGTAGTTTTACCTGCGCCTGATGATCCAACAATTGAAACGATTTCACGTTCAGAAATGTGTAAATCTATTCCTTTTAAAATAGAAAGATTGCCAAATGATTTTTTAAGTCCTTGGGATACAAGCATAAGCTATTTATCAATTTTAAGTGAGTGTCCCATTTTGTCACGTTTGGTTTTCAAATAGGATTCGTTATGCAGATTACTTTCTATCTCCAAACCTACATTTTCAACGATTTCCAAGCCATAACCAATAAGTCCGGATCGTTTTTTGGGATTGTTTGACAACAACCTCATTTTTTTCACGCCCAAATCTCTCAAGATTTGAGCTCCGATACCATAATCGCGTTGATCTCCTTTAAAACCAAGTTTGATATTAGCCTCTAAGGTGTCCAATCCTTCCTCTTGAAGTTTGTAGGCCTTCAATTTATTCATTAATCCAATACCTCGACCTTCTTGATTCATGTACAAAATCACTCCTTTTCCTTCCTTTTCAATTATTTCCATGGCTTTGTGCAACTGAGGACCGCAATCACAGCGACAAGAGCCAAAAATATCTCCGGTAAGACATGAAGAATGAACGCGAACTAAAACGGGCTCTTCCTCCGTCCAAGTTCCTTTTACCAACGCTAAATTGTCTTGACCGCTTGTTCTTTCTTTATAGGCATAAAGTTGAAAATCACCAATTTCTGTTGGCATGTGTACATCAACTATTCGATCGATCAATGATTCATTTTTGATACGATATTCAATTAATTCTGCAATAGAAACAATTTTTAAATCAAATCTTTTGGCAATTTCAATTAACTGAGGTAAACGTGCCATTGTTCCATCTTCATTCAGAATTTCAACAATAACCCCGGCCGGTTCAAATCCTGCTAATCGCGATAAATCAACGGCAGCTTCCGTATGGCCTGCTCTTCGTAAAACACCGCCTTCCTTTGCGCGTAGTGGAAAAATATGTCCCGGTTTACCTAGTTCATTAGGGTCGATCTCAGGATCAATCAAAGCGAGAATTGTTTTCGACCGATCACTTGTTGAAATCCCGGTAGTACATCCGTGACCATTAAGATCAACAGAAACAGTGAAGGGTGTTTCATAAGTCGCTGAGTTTTGTTGAACCATCAAATTAAGTCCTAGTTCTTCACAACGTTTTTCAGTTAAAGGAGCACAAATCAGTCCTCTGCCGTGTGTTGCCATAAAATTTACGACTTCAGGTGTAGCATTTCTTGCGGCTGTTAAAAAATCACCTTCATTTTCGCGATCTTCATCGTCTACCACAATTACCACTTTTCCTGCTTGAATGTCAGCAATTGCTTCCTCTATACTGTTTAACTTGAATTCCTCCATAATTAATGCAAATGTACGATAATAATAATTTTGTAAGTATTCAGATGTACGATACTTATTCTAAAAGACAATATTTAAGGAATTATGTTTTCATTTAGCAGAACCTTGCTAATTTTACAGGTATGCGGAAAACTACGATTAGAGAAATTACTAGCTATTTGGAATCATTAGCGCCTTTATCAACCCAAGAATCTTACGATAATTGCGGTTTATTGGTCGGAGATTCAAGTACAGAGGTTGAAAACATATTGATTTCATTGGATTGCACAGAAGAAATACTAGAGGAAGCAATTTCTAAAAAATGTCAATTAATTATCGCTCATCATCCAATTGTATTTAAAGGATTGAAAAAACTAAATGGTGGTGATTATGTGCAACGTGTTGTAATTAAAGCAATACAAAATAACATTGCTATTTATGCCATACACACCAATTTAGATAATTACAGATATGGTGTTAATTATGAAATTGCACGAAGACTGGGATTGATGAATTCTCGAATTTTACAACCTAAGTCAAATTCACTGTCCAAACTACATATCTTTATTCCTAAAGAATTTGCTGAAACAGTAAGTGATGCAGTATTTCAGGCAGGCGCTGGAAGAATTGGAAATTACTCTGAATGTCATTTTAACACCTCGGGTACAGGAACTTACAAACCGGATGAAAACGCAGATCCATTTGAAGGTTCAGCAGGAATTCGGAGCTCTGTGGAAGAGGTGAAAGCAGAATTTTTAGTAGAAAATAGTCGATTGTCTTCGGTTATTTCAGCGATGTTAGAAGCCCATCCCTACGAAGAGGTGGCATACGATATAATTTCATTGAATGTCAAAAATGAATTTGAAGGATCGGGAATGATAGGTGAGCTCGAACAGGAAATTTCAGAAGAATATTTTTTAGATTTGGTTAAAAATACCTTTGCTTGCGGTGTAATTAAATATACAAAAAAACGTGGCAAGTCTATTAAAAAAGTTGCAGTTTGCGGTGGGGCAGGTAGTTTTCTCATTTCACAAGCCATTGCTAAAAATGCTGATGTCTACATAACTTCAGATGTGAAATACCACGAGTTTTTTGATGCCGATAACCAAATTTTTTTACTAGATATAGGTCATTATGAAAGTGAACAATTCACAAAAGATTTAATTGCTGATATTCTTAAGAAAAATTTTAGTACCTTTGCAATCCATTTAACGGAACGAAATACGAATCCAATAAATTACTGGTAATACATGGCAGCAAAAGCAGCAAAAAAAGAACTAAACATAGCGGATAAATTAGACGCTTTATTTGAACTTCAAAAGATTGATTCTCAAATTGATAAGATTAGAACAGTACGTGGAGAATTGCCACTAGAAGTTCAGGATTTGGAAGACGAGGTTGCAGGACTTCAAACAAGAATCTCAAATTTAGAAGAAGAAGTTTCTCAACTAGAAACTGAGGTTTCTGATCGAAAAAATGCAACGAAAGATTCAGAAACGGCAATTTCTAAATACAAAGAGCAACAAAATAATGTTAGAAATAACAGAGAATATGATTCTTTATCGAAAGAAATCGAGTTTCAAGAATTAGAAATTAAATTACACGAGAAAAAGAGTAAAGAAGCTAAATTCAAAATTGAGTCAAAGCAAGAAGTATTGGATGAGGCAAAAACTCAATTGGAATTACGTTCTTCTGATTTGGCAACTAAAAAATCTGAGTTAGATGCAATTATTTCTGAAACGCAAGTTGATGAAGATAAATTGTTGAAATCTTCAGACAATGCAAAGAAAAACATTGAAGAAAGATTACTTTTTGCATACGATAGATTAAGAAAGAATGCGAAAAACGGATTAGCTGTTGTTCCTGTTAATAGGGATGCATGCGGTGGATGTTTCAACAAAATCCCTGCTCAACGTCAATTAGACATTGAAATGAAAAAGAAAATTATTGTTTGCGAACATTGTGGAAGAATTTTAGTTCCCAAAGTAGTAGCTTAAATATTGAAGCCGTCGAAAGACGGTTTTTTTTTGTCATAAAAAATGAAATTTACAGATTATCCCATCCGACAAGAAATTAAAGATCAATTAAGTTCTTTGGGATTTATTCGTCCAACAGACATTCAATATCGTGCAATCCAACCCATACTTGATGGAGAAGATGTGATGGCAGTTGCACAAACAGGGACAGGAAAAACTGCCGCATTTGTAATTCCAATTTTGGAGAAAATTAGTAGAAACAAGCAAAAGAGCTCAGATTCAACCATTCAGTGTTTGGTAATGGTGCCAACCCGTGAGTTGGCCAAACAAATTGCATCTGTTTTTCAAGAAATAGGCAAGCATACAAAAGTTAAAACGTTAGGGTTAATTGGTGGCGTTGAACAGGAGACACAAATAAAATCACTTCAAAAAAAGGTAGATGTATTAGTGACAACACCTGGTCGTATGTTTGATTTAATTTCTCAAGGATATATTCAATTGGATAGAATTCATACGCTTGTTCTAGATGAAGCGGATCTCATGTTGGATTTAGGCTTTCATAAAGATATTGAGGATGTTTTAAAGTTTTTACCAAAGAAACGTCAAACCCTATTTTTTACTGCTACGATCGATAAAAAGATTAAGAAATTAGCGTATCAAGTAGTTAAAGATGCTTTACGTATTCAGTTTTCGCCTAAAAATCCGGTAGCCGGAAAAGTTGACCACGCCGTTACATACATTGCAATGGATGACAAACGGTTTTTCTTGGAAAATATTCTTAAGGAATATGAAGACGGCAAGTTTATCGTTTTCGTGCGTACCAAGGTAAGGGCTGAAAGGGTGGAGGCAGCTATGGCTCGAGTAGGAATAAAAGTAGAGTCGTTGCACGGTGGGATGGAACAGAAAAAACGTTTTGAATTGTTAGATAATTTTCGATCCGGTGAAAATAATGTATTGGTTACCACAGATGTTGCCGCACGAGGTATTGATATTCCGGATGTAGATTATGTTATTAATTACGATTTACCCGAAAATCCTGAAAACTATGTACATCGTTGTGGTCGAACAGGAAGAGGAAAACGACAAGGACAAGCTATTTCATTTTGTAGCGAAGAGGAAAAAAAATTAGTCAAGGAAATTGAAGAATATACAGGTGAAACGATTGAAGTGTATGAGTTAAAACCTGACGATTATCAATGGATTATTAGAGATACGGAAGATATGTCGTATGATTGGAAGAAATTGCTAGATGAAGCTAATCAACAAGATGGAACAGCCGATAGTTGGTAACGACTAAATTATTTTTCTTTCTTTGATCAATTAAAATAAATTGAATTATCTTTGTGTAGAATTATTCTAAATAAGAATGCTTTTGTACGTAGAAAATAGTCAATCACTTGAAAATAATGAATTTTTAGGTTCTTGTAAAATAGAATGTTCTAAAAAGAAGAAATGTTGTAAGAAGTACAAAACAAAAGGATATGCATGCAAAAAATGTCCGAAAATGGGTTCGTAGTTTTAAATTCTTATTGTTCCTTGTTTTAGTAAGTTTCAATGCATGTATTTATTCTCAAAGTCAAGTGAAGAATGAATCGTTACATACATTTAGACAATCAATCGCTATAACTCAATCCTTTCAAAAGTTTGATAATTTTTCCAGTATTAATTGGTTCCTAAATTTGAATAAAATTTCTTTCGCATCTTCAGTCGGAGTAGGGGTTAATAGAACCTTTTATCAAAATCGAATTTTCCCCCAAGTTCAACTTGGTTTGGGCTATCGATTGTATTCTCGAACAAAATTTTCAGTATCACCGGAAATAAGCGTTTTGCTTTCTTCATTTTCCAGCAGTGAAAGACATTATTTTTCATCATTTCATGTAGGATATTTCATGCAGTACGGCAGTAAATGGGTTTTTGTTCATAGGTTAAATGCAGGTTTATTGAATGAAAAATTTATAAATTCATTCGATCATTTAACATCTGCAAATACCATCGGTTGGCAATTTACATTGGGAATAGGATATGCGTTTAATTAATTTACTTTTCATTCTTCTCGTGGTAAGCGCTTGCAGAAAAAAGGAGGATTTTTCATCCATACAAGTAATTGGTCATGCGGGCATGGGATTAGAGATGCCCAATTCAATGTATCATGACAATTCGAAAGAAGCCATTGAATACGCCTTGCAAATGAGAGGTTGCGATGGGGTAGAGGTGGATGTTCAATTATCAGAGGATGGTGATTTATGGCTCTATCACGATACAAATTTAGATTCTCAAACCAATACTTCAGGTTGTATTTCTGAATTAGGATTTAGTGAATTGAATGCGGTTAAGTACACCTCTTTACACCACGAAAAGTTAATCCGACTGAAGGATCTTGATTCCAGTTTTCTTATCGGTAAAACGTTGTATTTGGATATTCGCAAAATTAATTTTTGTACGAATACTGAAATCAATTCACAGAGTATTTTGGAATCTTTGAATGCAATTTCGTTTGTTAAAAACCCTCAAATAAAAGTGGTTGTTCTCTCAAATAATCTGGTTTTTTTAAACGCTGCCTATGATACGGGATTTCAAGTAGCCTTTGAGATCAACGAAAATTTAAATTTCCTTGCTATGCAATCAACCTATAGTTTTGTAAAAGAAATAGTTGTGAAAAATAAGCACATTACGCCCGATCAAGTTGTTAACTATCAAGCAGCTGGAATAAAAGTGACGATTTTTGAAATGCGATCAGCCGTTGGGATAAGAAAGGCTTTAAGAAAAAAACCAAATTCCATTTTAACAGATGATCTTCGAGAAGCACTAATTGAGGTCGGTGTAAATAATTAAATGTTGGATTAGTTAAATTAATTAGTCGTAAATTACATACATCGATCTAATCAATTTGAATGCTTCCAAATCATTTTTCCATGAGTTTCTAATTTCCTCTTCCGGAATATTGTTTTCGATTTGTTGTTTGAGCGTTGAATTTCCCGCCAACTTGTTAAAAAAATTAGGTGAATTGATGTATTGATCGCGATTGTTGAGCAGTTTTTTAGCATTCATTAAGGGTCTTAAATCAATTGAATACATCGGAAAACTGTTTTCCAGTTTGCAATCTACACCAAAACAAAATTGATTCATAAAAGGCGGGCTTTTTGAGCCAATCCTTGGAGTAGGGGTAAAAGAAAAAGAGGTAGAATCAAACTTGGGATGTCCGTATATTTCAAAAGGCCTATCCGTTCCTCTTCCCATACTTATTGTTGTACCTTCAAAAAAACAAAGGCTAGCGTAAAGAGCAATGGCTGCATCTGTTTTGAGATTTGGTGAAGGAGCAATCGGAACAGAATAAAACGTATTGTGTGTGTAATTTTGACACGGTATTATTTCCAAATCACATTGAACACCATTTTTAAGCCACTTTTCACCATTTATCATTTGTGCATATTCGCCAACGGTCATTCCGTAAACTACAGGAACGGTATGCATACCTACAAAAGAGCTAAATTCTTTTTGTAGAACTGGCCCGTCAATATAGTGACCATTTGGATTTGGTCGATCCAGAACCAGTAATTTTTTACCATTTTCAGCACACGCTTCCATGACGTAGTGAAGTGTCGAAATATAGGTGTAAAATCGAACGCCAACATCTTGTATGTCATAAATTATAAGGTCAATGTCTTTTAGTTGTTCCGAAGTTGGCTTGGAATTATTC
>JBIKQS010000307.1:0-3209 GCA_044349575.1 Crocinitomicaceae bacterium | reverse complement strand
GTTTGTAAGTATCTTTGCAGGAACCAAATGCGTGTGCAATTCATCTTATGTTGAAAATAACCGTTGCCATATGTACGTATAACAGAGAAAGGTATCTAAATCAACTATTTGATTCAATTCTCGCACAGACCTTAGACAAATCGCAATTTGAGGTTGTTTTAGTCAATAATAATTCGCCAGGAAACACAAAAGAATTATTTAGTACTTTTTGCAGCAATAATCCAGAAATTCAGACCGTCTATTCAGAGGAACAAAAACAAGGATTGTCGCATGCAAGAAATAATGCAATTTTACTTGCTCGTGCTGCTTTGATTACCTTTTTGGATGATGATGCATTCATAGATTCGTATTATTTGGAAAATTGCGTAGCAGCTTTTTCTCAAAACGATAAGATTGACGCTGTTGGTGGTAAAATATTGCTACATTATGAAAGTATAATTCCTGCTTGGGAAAACAAATATTTAAATTCGTTATTGGGATATTTTAATTTGGGAGACACTTCCTTTTTGTTTTCAAAAAATAATTATCCAAGAGGATCAAACATGACTTTTAAGGTTAATGTTTTCGATAAGGTTGGATCTTTTAACATTGCATTGGGCCGAACCGATAAAAGTATGATCGGAGGTGAGGAAAAGGAACTTTTTGATCGCATATATAAAGCTAATTTAGGAGTGCTCTATGATCCTGAAATTATAGTTTATCATTGTGTTCCGGTTGAGAGAACTACATCAACTTTTATTCGTAGACAGGCCATTGGTGCAGGAATGAGTGAACGAGTGCGGACATTATCGAATGGTGGCGCACTGTTTTTCTTGCGAATTCTAAAGGAAATTTACCTGTGGATGGCTAGTTCAGTTCTTTGGATTTTATTTTCACTGAAACTGCAATTTTCGAAAGGAAATATGATTTTAGCATTTCGTTGGTGGTTGACTCAAGGACTCTTGGGCTGGAAAAAGGAATGACAGCTATTTCAGAAGTAGAAGTTTTAGTGCTTGATAGAGTGTTGAAATATCATACCAAGGCAAGCGAATAAGAAGCAAGTTAAAATAGGATTTAGAACGCAAACAAGTTATAAACCACCTGCTTAACAGCAAGGCATTGAATGATTTTTGCTCGAAATTATTTTTAATTCTATTCTTTTTTGATAAAACAACCAACCAATTATTTATGGCTCTTTGATCAGATTTTGAAACGGCCTCAGGACTGAAGGTTAGGAAATGAATATTTAGTTCATCGACTGTGACCTTTCCTACCAGTTTTTCTAAATAAGGCCTAATCAGTTGTCTTCGTTTATCCGTTTGAAAATCTGAGTGAAGCACGGAAACATTTGTTGAATGAATACGGTAGTTCAATAAATATTCGGGTAGGTTGTGAAATTTATAATTAGGATCTTGGGATAATCTAACCCAAAGTTCAAGATCTTCGCAATGTTTAGCGTTTTCATCGTACTTATTGGTCTCAAGAACTTCTTTTCGAATCATAACCGTTGGATGCAGAAACGGTGTTGTGAAAAGCATATTTGCTCGAATCAGCTCATTCGTGTCAATTCGTTTTATTCTTCCAGTGGTTACTCCAGATTCATCGATAACCTTTGCCCATGAACCACAAATAATTACTTCATGATGCAGCTCCAAAAAATTGACTTGTTTTTCCAACCGATTAGGTGAGCAAATGTCGTCGGCATCCATACGGGCAATATATTTTCCTTTAGAAAGCTCAATGGCTTTATTCAACGTTTTAATTAAACCTAAATTCGTATCGTTAAGGAAGTATCTAATTCGAGAATCTTTGATGGATTGAATTTCTTTTTCACTGCTATCGGTGGATCCATCGTTGATTATTAGGAGTTCAAAATCTGTAAATGATTGATTCAAAACACTTTCAATGCATTCCTTTATGTACCTTTCTGCGTTATAAACAGGTAATATTACAGAAACTTTAGGAATACTTGATTCGATAATCATACGGATTAATCTAAGAATTCTATACTATTCGCATGTACTTGTCGCTTCTCTTTCGGTGGAATTTTCATATAATCACCATAAATCGACCTCAAAAATTTATCACAATCGTTGGGACAATTAAATTCTCTTCCTTCAAATACTATTTTTTTTAGTGGGAAAATATCATTTTGATTGTGATATACGGGTAAATTTAATCCTCCATGAATATTTGCAATAATTTTTGGTTTTAGTGCCGAAGAGAATTGTTTAAAAACGAAGGCTAAAAGTAATGCGAATGGCCAAATGATACAGGCAAAAAGATATTCAGTTTTACTCGAATTTAGACCTCGCAATCTGCGAAATGCCCTGCCATAAAAAAAATCGATAAACTTTTTGACCTTTACAGAAGGAATATATTCAACGGGAAATAGGTCAATAAATATTCCTTGATATTTCATTTCTCCTCTTCGAGTTAAACCATCGTCATAATAAGATTTTGTATCTCGTATTTTCGCTGCTTTAACGGTTAGTTTCTTTTCATTTTTCCAGTCTTGAAAAACCAAATGATGAGGGAGTTCTTTGTGTAATAACTCAGAGAGTTTTTCGTAATCTTTTTTTAAAACAGAAATATCCAGATCATCATCCCATGGAATAAAACCTTGGTGTCTTACAGCTCCCAAAAGGGTTCCGTAATCTATCCAATAGGGAATTGAATGTTTGTCGCAAACAGCGGAAACATACTCCAAGATTTCCAACATGCGAAGTTGTGCTTTCCTGAGTTCTGTGTTTTCTCCGTTATAAACTGAAAAATCTTCAAACATTTTACATTTTAATTATTTCTCAAAATGTACCGAATACAAATGGGGTCGTCACTTTTATAAATTGAAAACCCTCTATTTTCCTCAACACGTTCGATGTGGAAATACGAAGCAAGTTTCTCGGTAAGGTATGCTTCCGAATAAAGCATTCGAAAATGTTCTTCTCCAATTGAGGATTTGAAAAAAGTTTCAATTTTGGTTTCGTCTGAAATGCCTTTTGCTGATCGCGTTTCAATAAAAAGATATTGCGTTTTAGTAGCTTGTTTAATACGACTCAATAAAATATCTAAGTCTGTTTCTTTTAGGGCATGCACGATAAATCTTAAATAAATAAGTTGAAAATCAGAATAATCAAATTCAATTATGTTTTCTTTAAGGAATACCGGTGTATCTGCAGTAGGCTGAACAGAAATATCAATTCCCGTAGAGTCTATTCCATTACGAGAGA
>JBIKQS010000051.1:0-10665 GCA_044349575.1 Crocinitomicaceae bacterium | reverse complement strand
TAAACCCTAATTCAGGATCAGGGGCGGTTCTGAATCCATACACGGGGGACAATCCTTTCCCAAGTTCAACTCCTGTAACTGATTCGATTATTGTTACGGCACAAAACAACGGATGTTCAGGAGACTCTGATACATTAACGATTACTGTAAATCCAAGTACTCAAGTAACAACAAGCTTTACAAACTATGAGTTTTGCTCAGGACAAACAATTAATATTCCAATTAACGCCTCAGTTGCTGGAACTACGGTTACATGGACAAGCAGCAATACACAACAAACCGGTGTAGATAACGGAATTGGTTTAGTTTTAAATGATGTGGCGGCAAATACATCTGCAACAAATCAAATTACAACCATAACCGTTTCTCCAATTTACAATGGATGTCCAGGCCAGGTATATCAATTTACAATCCTAGTAAAACCTATTCCTACAGTTCTTCCGAGTCAAGATTACATGTATTGCTCAAACGATTCAACAGTCTTGGTTGATTTTGACGGATTATTTGAAGATTCAACTAATTTTATTTGGACAAATGATGAGGTATCAATAGGAAATCCTAATCTTCCTGTATCCGACACAGGAGATATATTGCCATTTGAAACATCAAATATTAGCGGTGCTTCAGCAGCCATAGTAATTGACACGTTTATTGTAACTCCAGAATTAAACGGATGTTTCGGCATTGCAGATACATTTACAATTACCGTAAATCCTGTAACAACAGTAAGTGTCAACGATTTTTCAACGTGTTCACAAGATTCGGTCAATGAAATCTGTTTCACGGGATTAATACAAGGTGTAGTTTATAATTGGGAATTTGGAAATACAGGAATAGGTATGCCTTCCTTCAATGGTGTCAATTGCATTCCTACTTGGTTGGCAAATACGGGCTCAAATCCCGGCTTTGCAGATGTGATTGTAACGCCAGAATTAAATGGTTGTGAAGGAATTCCAGACACGTTATCTATTACAGTGGTGCCGATACCGGTTATTACACCAACCACTGATGATGCTTATTGTCATAATGAGGTTGTCAGCGGAATCTATTTTAATGCTAATCCAAATGGTAATTTTACTTGGACAAACATAGGTGACAATATTGGTTCAATTTTATTAGGAAATGATTCCATTCCTTCATTTACAGCTGAAAACACTTTGGCTCCTGGCAGTGATCTTTGCGGAATTTTTGAAGTTACTCCAGTTTATACTATGAATGGTCTATCCTGTTCAGGTTTGGCTGATACCTTCACGATTTGTGTTCATCCTCTTCCGATTGTTCAAGCAAATCCTGATACAACACTTTGTATAAATCAATGTTTTATTCCATTAGCAACAGGTTCGGCATCCTTCTATCTTTGGGATAATACTGCCAGTCAAGGAATTCCATATTGTCCTTCTCAAACTATACAACTTACGGTTACTGGAACCGACACGAATTTTTGTGAAAATTCTGATTCAATGATTGTTACTTATTTACAAGAAACTCCTCCTGTTGTAAATGCGGGTATTGATGACTCACTTTGCTTTGGTGAATCCTACTCTCTGTGTGCAACGGCTGATGTTCCTAATGTAATTTTCCTTTGGGATCCAAACTCAGTGGTTAATTGCACACCGTTTACGCCGCAAACAACAAATACGTACATTGTTGCAGGATATTCAGTTAACGGTTGTGTTGAGAGAGATACAGTAACACTTGTTGTTCATCCTTTGCCGGACGTTACCATAACCACTCCTGACTCAATATTATGCTATGGAGAGACCGCGATTTTAACTGGAAATGGTGCAGTGACATATCAATGGCTAGATGGCCCTTCAACTCAAACATATACGTTTGTGCCAACTGAAACCGATGATTACACGGTGATTGGATATGATCAATTCGGCTGTACTGATACGACTGATATTACTGTGGTTGTTAACCCGCTTCCAATTCCACTTTTCTCAACAGATATGAGTTTTGGTGGCTGTTTACCATTTTGCCCTACTTTAACCGATCAAACAGGAGCCAATGGCAATGGACCAGCTAGTGCATCAGTAGTTTGGCAATTCAGCAATGGAACAACCTCAACTGAAATGGGAACAACTAATCCTTGTTTTGATGATTATGGGTGTTATGATGTAACTTTAATTAGTACAACTGCTGAGGGTTGTTCAGATACATTGGTTCAACAAGATTATTTATGTGTCAATCAAATTATTGCTTCATTCTATCCAGACGTTACAGAACAATTAATTGGTGATCCTTGTTTTGAATTCACAAATAATTCTGTCAATGCAACCTCATTTCAGTGGTTTTTTGGAGATGGTGAAGAAAGTGATTTTGTGAGCTCAAATCATTGTTATGACTCAATCGGTTGTTATCAAGTAACATTAGTGGCCTATACGCAAGATGGGTGCACAGACAGTATTGTTCAGGTTGTTTGTGTGAAAGATCAATTGATAATTTATGTTCCTAATGCATTTACACCAGATGGTGATGGTCTTAACGAAGTTTTCTTGCCTATTTTAACCGCTGGTTACAAACCAGGTTCGTATGAATTAAATATCTACAACAGATGGGGTGAAAGAATATTTTCAACGAAAGACGAGAATGAAGGTTGGGACGGGACATATCGTGGAAATCCATCTCAAATTGGAACGTATACCTACACCATTAGACTCAAGGACTCCATGAACAATAAAGTCTATACATTTGATGGTAGGGTTAGTTTAATTAGATAAAATTGGATTAAGTCGTCCGTCTGAGCAAGTAACCTTTTATCAATCAGAATTTTTGAACTGTTTGTCTGAATACTATTTCATTGAATCAAAATGCAGTTCATAACATTCAATTCTTGATAAACTTCTTGAGATCAATGAAAACCTCTTACTTGTTTGTATAATTTCGTAGACTGATATGAGCTCTGAAATTGAAAAATTTAGTCGTCGAGGATTACGAACCAGTTATATCTCAACTATTGTTGGTATCTCACTCGTGCTTTTTCTTATCGGATTAATCTTGGGCGGTGTAATGGGAGTTAATGACTTTCAAAAACAAGCCAAAGAAAATATTGTTGGAGACATTTTTTTTCAAGAGAATTTCAATGAAGCTGATATTAAACAAGTAGAAGTACAACTTAAAAAATGGACTGAATTTAGCTCTGTACGCTACTTGTCACCAGACGCAGCCCTTGCCTCATTTTATGAAAACCAAGCAGGCAAAAAAGAATTGAACGAAATTTTTGAAGGTGAAAATCCACTTCCTGCTTGTATAACCTTTTCTCCAAATCAAGATTTTGCATCTAAAGAAGGAATGGCTCAGATAAAAAATAAATTAGTGAAGGCTTTCCCTTCTCAAATTATTGAGGTTAGCTATAACGAATCAAATATCGAAAATATCAATCTTGGTTTTAAACAATTTATATTTTTAGTTTTACTCATTGCCTTAATCATGATTGTAATTGCCATTGCGATGATTAATAATACTATTCGCCTGGCACTTTATTCAAAGAGATTTACCATAAAGACCATGCAGTTGGTTGGGGCTAAAAGCTCGTTTATTCGAAACCCATTTTTAATTCAAGCGGTATTGCAGGGAATAGTTTCAGCGCTTATTGGATTAGCACTTTTAGTAACTTTATTCTATTCCGTTCAAAATTATTTTGATGAACTTTCAATCACCTACTCTCCCAAATTATTCGTATTTTTGACACTAAGTCTAATTTCATTAGGGGTAATTATAACGTTTATTTCCACATGGATTGCGCTAAACAAGTATCTCAAAATGAAAATAGACGACTTGTACTAAATTTTTTACCTATGCGTTTTAATCACTTTGGATTTCAAAAAGAAAATTACAAAATACTGTTAATTGGATTAGCCATAAATATTATTGGTTTCATCTTAATGATTGGAGGAGCAACTGAAGATCCAAATGTTTTTAATGAAGATGAGCTTTTCAATAATACACGCATTACTATTTCTCCAATGTTAATTCTTATCGGGTACATCGTAATTCTTTATTCAATTATGAAAAAACCTAAGCATAAAGAAGAACAAAACACGCCAGACACTAAATAATTCATGGATTTTTTCAAGGCTATTATCCTTGCAATTGTAGAAGGATTAACTGAGTTTTTACCTGTATCATCCACTGCCCACATGATTTTTACGAGTTCCTACTTTGGGATTCAAAGTGATGAATTTGTTAAAATGTTTCAGGTTTCTATTCAGTTTGGTGCCATTCTAGCAGTTGTGGTACTTTATTGGAAAAAGTTTCTTTCAGTAAATGCATGGACGTTTTACGTGAAGCTGGCAATTGCGGTTATTCCCGCGTTAATTCTAGGTAAATTATTCGACGATAAAATTGAAGCTGTTCTTGAAAAGCCTATTCCTATTGCTATTGTACTCATAGTAGGAGGAATAATTTTATTGTTTATTGATAAACTTTTTCTTAGACAGCCTATTGAGGAAGAAAAAGAAATCACTTTAAAAAAAGGACTTATAATCGGGTTTTGGCAATGCTTGGCTATGATGCCGGGAACAAGTAGAGCTGCTGCTTCAATCATTGGAGGAATGCAACAAGGTTTAACGCGAAAACTAGCGGCAGAATTCAGTTTTTTTCTTGCAGTTCCTACCATGCTTGCTGTAACAACCTATTCAATTTTTCTAAAGGATTGGAATTACTTAGGAAAAGAGCAAAAAGGATTTGAAATGATTTTAGAAGGTAATAACCTAGTACTTTTTGTGGTTGGAAATTTAGTGGCTTTTGTGGTTGCGATTATTGCCATAAAATTTTTTATTGAAATCTTAAAAAAATTCGGCTTTAGAATTTGGGGCTGGTATCGCATCATTTTAGGACTAGTCTTTCTTATTTACTTTTCAGTTTTTTAAATGCAAGAATTTCTCGAAGGAAAAACTATTTTAGTTGACAAGCCTTATGGTTGGACATCATTTGATGTCGTTAACAAGATTAGATGGCATTTGAAAAAAAAATTAAATGTCAAAAAAATTAAAGTCGGTCATGCTGGAACCTTAGATCCATTAGCAACTGGACTATTAATAGTTTGCACGGGGAAGAATACCAAAATGATTGAAGCAATCATGCCTGGCCTTAAAACATACACTGGAACTTTTTTAGTGGGAAAGACAACTCCTTCCTACGATTTAGAAACCGAATTTGACAGCGTTTTACCAACTGAACATATTTCCTCTGAATTATTAGAGGCAGCAAAGCAAAAATTAACAGGAACAATAAGTCAAATTCCACCCATTTTTTCTGCCAAACAAATTGATGGAAAAAGAGCCTACGAACTGGCCAGAGCGGGAAAAGAAGTACAAATGAATCCTGTTTCAGTAGAAATTCATGAATTTGAAATAGATACAAGTGCGTTTCCTGAAGTACATTTTAAAATTACCTGTTCAAAAGGTACCTATATTCGAAGTATGGCAAATGATTTTGGTAAACTACTAAATTCTGGCGCAACTTTAATATCACTGAGACGAACAAATTCAGGTGAATTCTCAGTAGTCGGTGCGTCCACACCTGAAGAAATTATTAATCAAATAATGAACGGATAAACTTATAAGGTTCGTCTAGCTTTAATAAATCTTGGTACGTAATAGCTGCTATTGTTAAACACGTCCATTCGAACACTTTTTCCGGCTGCGTGAATAAATTCTATTTTTCCATCTTTCACAGCGGTTACCATGCCTACGTGACCAATAGCTGTGCTTTTGACATTTCTTCCTTTAAAATACAATAAATCACCTGGTTGAACCTCGGATAAAGTAACATCAAAACCAAATAAAGATTGATCTCCGGCAGTTCTAGCAATAGAATATCCAAATTCTTTGAATACATATTGAATAAATCCTGAGCAATCAAATCCTGTTGGTGAGGCCCCGCCGTACACATAAGGAACTCCCAAAAATGTTTTAGCAAAATCGATTACTTGATCTGCATTAGATGGTTTTTTATCAGAAATAATTTTTTGTGAAAATGTCTGTGAACAAGCAAAAAACAGAAAAATAAAGAACAGATGTTTCATAGTATTAAAAACTTTTTAAATCTTAAATCGCAAGGCAAAAATAGACCCTAATACCAAAGCAAAATGGTAAAAAATCATAAATCACACAAATTATTTTGTGCGCGCATAGTATTTTTTTGTGTATTTTAGCATTACAAAAAAGAATAAATATGACTAATCAACCTATTAAAGGCGGGGAGTTTATAATTAAAGATGTTCACCATTCAGCTATTTTTACGCCAGAAGAATGGAATGAAGAGCAAAAAATGATTGCTCAAATGTGCGATGATTTTATTCAACAGGAGATTCTACCAGATTTGGATAGAATTGACAGAATGGAAGAAGGATTGATGAAATCATTATTAGAAAAAGCCGGAGACTTAGGACTATTAGGACTATCTGTTCCAGAAGAACTGGGTGGAATGGGTGTAGACTTTAAAACCTCCTTATTGGCCACAGAATACCTTGGGACAGGCTATTCCTTTTCTGTTTCTTTTGGCGCGCATACAGGAATTGGAACATTACCGCTCTTGTATTATGGAAATGACGAGCAAAAACAAAAGTATATCCCCAAGCTGGCAAATGGTGAATGGAAAGCTGCGTATTGTTTAACCGAGCCCGGCTCAGGATCTGATGCTAATTCGGGAAAAACGAAGGCTAAATTGACTGAAGATGGCAAACACTATCTTATCAATGGTCAGAAAATGTGGATTACAAATGCTGGATTCGCTGATTTGTTTACGGTATTCGCAAAAATTGATGATGATAAAAATTTAACCGCCTTTCTGATAGAGGCTAAGTCCGAAGGTATTGTATTAAATCCTGAAGAAAAAAAGATGGGAATTAAAGGCTCATCCACGCGACAAGTGTTTTTTACCAATGTGTTGGTGCCGATAGAAAATATGCTTTCTACGAGAGAAAACGGATTCAAAATAGCATTAAACATATTGAATATTGGTCGAATTAAATTAGCGGCTGGTGTTTTAGGTGGGTCTAAAGGAGCTATTAATTTGTCGGTTAACTATGCCAACGAACGTGAGCAATTTGGTAGAGCAATTTCAAAATATGGTGCAATTAGATATAAATTAGCCGAACAAGTAATTCGCACGTATGCACTAGAGTCGGCAACCTACAGAGCCGGACAAAATATCGATGATGCAATTACGGCATTGCACACTTCGGGAATGGATAAAGGTCAGGCAACACTGAAAGGAATTGAACAATTTGCCGCAGAGTGCGCTATTCTTAAGGTTGCAGGCTCCGAATGTTTGGATTATGTGGTTGACGAGGCAATTCAAATTTATGGGGGTATGGGATATTCTGCTGAGTCCTTGGTTGAACGAGCCTATCGTGATGCACGAATTAACCGAATTTTTGAAGGAACCAATGAAATTAATAGAATACTTGCTGTAGATATGGTACTTCGAAAAGCCATGAAGGGAGAACTAGATTTAATGGGATCCGCTATGCAAGTTGCCAATGAGCTAATGAGTATCCCTGATTTTATTGAATTAACCAATGGGCCTCTAGATGCTGAAAGGCGAGCTTTAAATGGCTTTAAAAAAGTAATTTTAATGGTAGCAGGCTCGGCAGTTCAAAAGCTGATGCAATCACTAGCCAAAGAACAAGAGATTTTAATGAATATAGCTGATATTGCCATTTATACCTATATGGCTGAATCTGTATTGTTGCGCGTGGAAAAAAAGATAGAAACGAGCGGAGAAACCAATGCAGAATTAGATATTGCTATTGCAAAAACTTACTTTTTTGATGTGGCTGATAAAATTGAAAAAGCAGCTAAGGATGCTATTTTGTCCTTCGCAAATGGAGACGAGGCACGAATGATGCTGATGGGTTTGAAAAGGTTCACTAAAACAGAGGCACATAATCCAAAAGAGGCAAGACAGAAAATCGCGCAAAAATTAATCGAAAAAAACAAATATTGTTTCTAAGAATTACTAGTTCTCGTCTCATTTTGAAACTTATTTCATACTTTTGATTATTCACAAATTATGAAAAAAATAATTGTTATTGCTTGTGTAATCTTTGTTACGCTTATTGTATTTGCGTTTGACACCATATACACATCAAATTCAGTGAAAAAACTTCCACCAAATACCCTTTTGACAACTAAGAATCAGAAGAGTAATTCCACAAGTTCAAAATATCCAAGTAGTCAATTAAGTGATTCCACACTACTAAATCATTTATTGGGCAGATTTGATTATAAGACTGACACAAATTTTACGCTGGTAAAAATCGATTACTGCACCAAAACAATGTATTTACAAAAAGAAGTTTACCAGAAATTTATTGAAATGCACAATGCTGCAAAGAAAGATAACATTTCACTTCTAATTGTTTCTGGCACTCGAAATTTTAACGAACAAAAGACTATTTGGGAAAAAAAATGGGATAAATACATCAAAATAAAAGACAGTTTAAGTACAGTGCGTCAAATTATGTTATACAGCTCAATGCCAACAACATCACGCCACCATTGGGGAACAGACATTGATATAAACAGCGTTGATCCTGCTCACTTCAATACGAAACAAGGAATCAAAGAATATAATTGGTTGGTAAATAACGCCCATAAATTTGGGTTCTGCCAAGTATATACGGACAAAAAAGTTTCAAAAAGAACGGGTTATGAAATGGAAAAATGGCACTGGTCGTACATCCCGATCTCTTCAAACTATTTAAAAAAATACAATGAATTAGTAAATTACAAACTTGTTAATGGTTTCAAAGGCTCTTATTTTGCGTCAAAAATAAAATCTATTGAAAACTTTGTGAATGGAATTGATCAAACATGTCAACACTAAAAATGATATATCGTCCCTTTTTTACCATCCTTTTGGTGATGGGGTTGTTTTCGTGTGAATTTCGAATTAAAGAAACAGAATACGACAATGGTCCAGGAAAAGCACAAGAAGATCCTAATTCTGAAATGTCCAACCCAGATGTATCAAAAGATTTTTTACTAGGAAAATTTGACTATCGAAAAGATGAAAAGTTTGTTTTAGTTGATAAAAAATGGAGTAAAAAAGAGGTTTATTTGCAAAAGAAAGCATTTGTGGCATTTGTAAAAATGGCCGAAGCAGCCAAAGAAGATGGCGTTGATTTATTCATTTTATCAGGCACTCGAAGTTTTTCAGATCAAAAAAAGGTGTGGGAGGATTATTGGAAAAAAAATCAGAAAAAGATTAAAAACCCTAAGGACAACGCGAAAAAAATATTACTCTACAATTCAATGCCAGGCACTTCAAGGCATCATTGGGGAACCGATATAGACATTAATTCAGATGATCCAAAGTACTTTGAAAAGGACGCTGGTAAAAAAATATACCGTTGGCTTGTTGAAAATGCTACTAAATATGGCTTTTGTCAAGTTTATACGGATAAAAAAAGATCTAAAAGAACCGGTTACAGTACCGAAGTTTGGCACTGGTCCTATATGCCGCTTTCAAATTATTATTTAGATAATTATACTAAAAATGTGAGTTATTCAGATATAAAAGGTTTTACAGGATCCGAACAAGCGAAAGAACTAACAATAATTCAAAATTACGTTCAGGGCATTGACAGGACTTGTTCTTCACTTTCTACCACTCAATCAGAAGAAAAGTAACTATAAGGGCAGAAAATTAACGATGAACGTTATACCAACGGCTAATAACCAGCCGTGAATTACTTCTTCAAAGGTGTGTTTTTTAAGGTATAAGCGAGCAGAAATAGTTAATCCTGAAATAATAATTGGTGCGAGAATTATCCAAAATTCAAAATACTGCTGCTGCATAACGTAGGCTAATATATAGCCAAACATAATACCACATCCCGCAGCGTGAAGACTTATTTTAAATATATAATTAGCTGTAAACAAGGCAATTGATACAAGGGCTCCAGCAAGTGGAAAAGTAAAAATGAAATGGGGAATTGACGTGTCTTTGGTTTTGAGGAATAGCAATAGAAACAGAGCTATTGAATAAAAAAACATCAAGAGAATTGGAAAAAATCGTTGGGTGCGATCATGAATTTCAATGGAGGAAATCATTTTTCGATTACGAAGAACGAGCAAGGAAATGCCCGGTGCTATTAACGTAAAAATCAGAAACAAATTCAGGAGTGCCCATTTTATTTCATTTGGCAATGCCCATAATGACCCAGAACCTGCAATAAAACCATCAAAGGATATGGTAAAAAGCGTTAATACCAAGCAATAGGTTGGAATCATTAAAGGCATAAAAACCCAAGAAATAATATTCGCAAATAGTTTCATCAAAGCTCCTTTCTCAATCTTGCAACAGGAATATTCAATTGCTCTCTGTATTTGGCAACCGTCCTTCTGGCGATATTATATCCTTTTTCACGAAGTAATTCCATCAGCTTTTCATCCGGAAGCGGTTTTCTTTTATCCTCCGCCTCAATGGCATTCGTCAATATTTTCTTCACTTCTCGCGTAGAAACCTCTTCCCCTGAATCCGTTGAAAGAGATTCTGAGAAAAAGTATTTCAACGAATACATACCAAAATTTGTCTGAACGTATTTGCTATTGGCCACCCTGGAAACTGTAGAAATGTCCATTTGTACAATGTCAGCAATGTCTTTTAAAATCATTGGTTTCAGATTTGTTTCATCACCTGTTAAAAAGA
>JBIKQS010000050.1:0-10696 GCA_044349575.1 Crocinitomicaceae bacterium | reverse complement strand
TTCTTTTTGTAAATCATCTAAACTAACGCTGTCCGATGCTATTGCGGCAAAAATACCCATTCCTGCATCTTCAAGACCAAAATTAAATGAAAACGCGAAGTTGGCCATTTGCTTTTTCTCAACAATAGTTTTGTTTATGCGTGAAGAGCTCCCTCCAGATAAAACATCATTCATCATTTCAAGGGCATAACTATCGGGATGAGTTTGTTCTGGGAATTTATATCCCATAAAAATAGCAGAAAGTTGAATGTTATCTTCAATTTGTTCTTTGATAACCCCTTTAAGCGATTCTTTATCCTTGGTGGTTCTTTTGATCTCGATTGGTGTATTTTGATACTTGGTAATTACCTTCTTAGCATCCGCATTAGTTGATGCCATAAAATTATTTGCATCGAATTTTGACTTTGCAATTTGGTATTTCTTTTCAAATTCTAAATCGGAATAATTTATAAAATCACGGTATAAATTCAATGCTTGTCCTTTCGGAATAGATGAAAAATATGAATCAATCAGTTTTTTGGTTTGATTAATATCAATATCACCGGCAATAGACAAGGTTGCGTTCGATGGAACATAGTAGTTTTTGTAGAAATTTACATAATCTTCCTCTTGGGCTGCGTCTAAATGTTCCATACTTCCAATTGGAACCCAATTGTAGGGATGACTTGGGAACATTCGCTTACTCATTTCAGTTATAAAAGATGCGTAAGGCTGATTATCTACGCGTTGTCTTTTCTCCTCTTTAACAACAGATCGTTGTGTTTCAATTCCTTTCGTATCTACTTTAGCATGAAGTAATCGCTCACTTTCTAACCAAAGGCCTAATTCCAATTTATTTGAAGGGAGAAGTTCAAAATAAAACGTTCTATCTTGAGAGGTATTGGCGTTTAAAGTACCCCCATTTCTTTCCACAATTTTACTGTATTCACCTCTTTCAATATTAACTGTGCCTTCGAATAAAAGATGCTCAAAAAAATGGGCAAATCCAGTTCTATCTGAATTTTCATTTTTTGAACCCACATGATATAAAACTGAAACAGCAACAATAGGAGTTGCGTGTTCTTCATGCAAAATTACGTGCATACCATTCGGTAAATCGTATTCTATGAAATCTATGTTTCGCTGACTAAAAGCTGAGGTAAGTGACAGAAAAACAGAAAAGGATAAAAACAATTTTTTCATTAGTTGAATTTTTGAACGCTAAAGTTACACTAAAAGAAATAAACTTAGAGGATTTGTAAAAAGAAAAACCGACCCAATGGATCGGTTTTTCTATAATTAGTAAAGGAATCTTTATAATTTAATAAACTTCGATGTAGCTACTTTACCGCTAGCAACAAGTTTAACTATATAGGTTCCTGTATTAAGATCACTTGCATCAATATCGATTGTTTGATTACCAGAAGAAAGATTTTTCTTAGAAATTGCTTTCACTCGAGAACCATTAATGTTATAAACCTCTATTTCCACATCAGATGTATTATCTAGATTTACAGAAATTGATGTTGATGATGTAGTAGGATTTGGAACTAAATGGAATTTGAATTCTTTTTTATCTCCAATTGTTGTTTGACTATCATCTATTCCTAAATAAGAAGTTGAACTCCAAATACCACGACCATATGTTCCAATATAGATTTCTCCTGGTCGGTAACTTCCTTCGTCATAGGTTCTCCATGATTGTCTTACTTCAAAAACTGGTGTGCCCTCAAAGCCCGCTGAAGAGTTGGTGAAAGTTGAGCCACCATTGATTGAAATAACCATACCACTTGATGTACCAATTACCAAAACATCAGGATCTTCTCTGTTGATTATACCATCGTAACAAGCAACACCACCCACACTTCCTAAATTAATTGTTGCTAAACCATTGGTTGTAGCACTTGACGCATTGGAAGATCTTTTGATAGTACCATTAAATCCAGGTAAAATTAACAAATCGTCATCATCATTTGGATTAATTGCTATTCCCTCCCAAGAGCCAGAAAGAATTTTTGTAGCTGTTGTAAAAGTAGGCGTAGTTGCAGTACCTCCTTGACCTTGAAAAGCAACTTTTTCTTCAAACAAAGGATCAGAAGTGTATACAGATCCCAATCCATTGATTCTTGTAATACCAGAACCAGTTGCAATGTACAGGTGTTCTAAATCAGTAGAAAATTCAGCATCAAAATTACTATTCATGTTGCTACCAGCCATTGGGCCTCCAAAACCTCGTGCAACACACACCCATCCTGGATCTGTAACGCTTAAACGAAGTGCGTTTCGAGTTCCCCATAATTCTCCACCATTTGCATTTACATAAACCAAAAACCATGATTGGAAAGGATCTTGAACACGAACAGTATCCCAAGAAACATTGAAAATCACAGTATCAGATCCCATTTCAACCGTTTCACCCGTAGCAGGATTGATACCAAAATTCACACCATTTACTGTCAAAGAAGGGTCATAGGCCAGTTCTTCATCGTAATAAAAGTTTTCTGTCGCCACATAGCTAATACTATCCCCGGAAGCAAGACTAGGAACTCTTACGATTTCTCCTGCAACAACATCTTTCTTTGGAATATAGGTTACAGAATCTTCAGAATTTAAATCGTAATATTCAGCTAAAATAAACTCTGTATGGAAAGGATGAAATGAACTTCCAAAAGTACCTGGATCATCATAAGAAGTTGGTAACTGAGGAGCAAAGTTTGTCCAAGTTTGACCTTTATCACCTGATCTTGATATTGAATTGTAGTATACAGAAGAAAACATTACTCTTTCGTTGTAAAATGAAATCTCACATTCAAAACCATCACCTCCATTCACCTCTCTAAACTCTTGATACGTATTCATTGTATGGTCGTTGTACAAAGTACCATTATCCTGAGTACCTCCCATTACTGCACCATATTTATCAAAAGCGATACCGTAAAACTGCGTTATATTGTATCCTCTATTTGCCACAAACCATTCGATACCATCTGGGTTTGATATATCAGCATTGTTTGATATACTTACACCGCCATCAGAACCTGTATAAAATCTATCGTTGTTATCCCATTTCATTTCGTGAACATCTGCATGTACATATATAGAAGAACTTGGATCAACAAACCATTGACTAACTTTAATAAAACCACCAGAAGGAGGATTATTCACTGTTTGTTTCCATCTCCACACATCAATACCACCTATTAAAAGCATCTCAGGATCACTTGGGGAAACTGAAGCAATTGAATTGTACGTTCCTTGATCTCTGTATATGTCAAAATCAGATGGTGCCGGAACTCCTGGATTACCAACAAATTCCGTCCATGTATTTCCACTATCATGAGAAACATGCATACCCAACAAATTAGAGTTAGTTCTAATAGCATAAATAGAATAGTTTCCTGTATTGTTTCTTTCGTGAGAAATTGCATATTCCATTCTTGGTGCGCCAGAAACAACCAAATTGTTTGCTGCAGGACCCGATTTATCAGTAAATGAGGCTCCCCCGTTATCAGAAACAAAAGTCTTGTTAGATTGAAAAGATGTAACAATTACTTGCTCATCTTTTGATACTTTTAAAGCAAAGCAGCCTCCATTCGCAACATTTACAGTTGTCATTGATGCATCTCCTAATTTCCATTTTCTTAGGCCAGAAGGGGTTGCCATCCAAACAAAATCAGAAACATTTCCACTCTCCACTTCTGTACAGTTAGTTGTACCAGGAACTTTATTCCATGTTAAACCTTTATCCGTTGTATACCATACACCATTACCATCCCAACCTTCTTGATTAGAACCTGTAGCAACGTACAACGTACCATCTTTCGTCATTGTTAAACTCGAGATAAAAGGACTTGCATTAGCAGCAATGTATGAATCAACTCTTGTCCATGAGTTTCCACCATTGGTTGAACGGAACAAACCTCCGGAAACACCACCAGTCCAAATCTCGTTTAAGTTGGTTCTATCTACTTGGATTGCTCTAGTTCTACCACCAATATTATCCGGACCTTGCTCTTCCCAAACAATCGATTTCTCTTTTGGTAATTTGTCAAAATTCTTTTGAACTTCTGCAAGCTTCTCTGATGTGATTGGTAGCCCCGTATTGACATCCACATAGCGTGCTTTTAACCATGCCTGAGCCTCATCTGCCTTTCTTGCTTGAAGAACGGACAATTCTTTTTGCTCATAAGTTGATTCACTGTTAGCATTGAATACATCCAAACTGTAGGTTATTGCAGCTGCAATCCCTCCTAAAACAAGGGTTCCAAAAATTAATGTTTGTTTTTTCATATTTAAGAATAGTCTAAATAAATTATCGGACTGCCAAATTAAAAAATAAAAGTCAATTAATAAAAACTTTTATCGTTGAAATGTTCTAAAAAAAGATAAATTTTTTTTATCCTAACAATTTGATGTTTTAATAGCGCTAGATATTAGATAAAATTTACTTTTCAAGAATCAACTATTCGCAGTTAACCACTCGAATAAAATAGCGCTGTATTTTTTTCCAATACTCTCCATCAAGGCTTCTTTTGATGCGGATTTGATATTAGAAATAGTTTTAAAATCCTTGAACAACTTTTCCTTCATTTTTGGACCTATACCAGGAATTGAATCTAGTTCTGATTGAATACCGGATTTACTTCTTCGATTGCGATGATGAGTAATTCCAAATCGATGGGCTTCATCTCTCATTTGCTGCAATAATTTCAACGTATCTGACCTTCTATCTAGCACTATTGCTTTTGAATCTCCTGGATAAAACACCTCCTCAATTCGCTTGGCAAGCCCTATTATTGCGATTTTTCCTCGTAAATTTAATTCATGCAGAGCCTCTAATGCAGCACCTAATTGCCCTTTTCCTCCATCAATTACAATCAGTTGTGGTAGAGGCTGATTCTCATTTAAGAGCCTCGAATAACGTCTAAAAACTACTTCTTTCATTGTGGCAAAATCATCAGGCCCTTCTACTGTTTTTACATTAAAATGGCGGTAATCAGCTTTGCTAGCTTTACCATTTTTAAATACCACGCATGCCGAAACAGCATTTGTTCCTTGAAAATTTGAATTATCAAAACATTCAATATGAACAGGTAGTTCTACCAGCTTCAAATCGATTTGAACATGTTCCAAAATTTCTTCGAAATGCTTTTCAGGTGTTTGTAGAAATTGACGTTTACGTTTTTCTTGTCGGTAAAAGAAAATATTCTTTTTTGAAAGATCAAGCAGCTGTTTTTTATCACCCCTTTGTGGAACAAAAAATCGGTAATCTTCAGAAATTAAAACTGGTTCTTTCTCCACTAAAATTTCTTTGACATTACTATTGTATATTTTCCGTAATGAGGGTATTACTTTTTCGATTACCTCATCAAAAGTTTCCTCATGGTAACAAATCACCTCCGAGGAAAAAGCATGAATGATGGCTCCATTTTGAATAACCATATAATTAAAGTAGGCTATTCCACTTTCAATTTCACACGAAAAAACATCAACAGACTCCACTCCAGCAGATACAATAGTTGATTTAGATTGATAACCCTCTAGAGCAAAAAGTTTATCTTTCAAAACTTGGGCCTTTTCAAACTCAAAATTTGCAGATGCCTCTTGCATATTGTTTTTGAGCATGTTCTTAACTGAATTGTAGTTCCCTTTTAAAAGATTTTTTATTTGTTCAATGGCATCTGAATATTCTTTAGCCGATTGATATGCCGCACATGGGCCTAAACAATTTCCAATGTGATATTCCAAACAGACACTGAATTTTTTTGCTTGTATTTTGCTTGGAATCAAGTCTAGTTTACAAGTCCTCAAAGGAAATAACTCTTTGATTAACTTAAGAAGCATGTACATTACTTTTGCATCTGGATAAGGGCCAAAGTAAAGTGAGCCGTCCTTGATAATTCGTCTTGTTGGAAAAATCCTTGGAAAAGGTTCATTTTTAATACATATCCAAGGAAACGTTTTATCGTCTTTTAGTTGAATATTATATTTGGGTTGATATTCCTTAATGAGGTTGTTTTCTAAGATCAAAGCATCAAATTCGGAGCTTACAACAACAAATCGTATATCGTTTATTTGCTTAACTAAAATACTAGTTTTTGTATTATCATGATTTTTAGTAAAGTAGGAAGACACTCGTTTTTTGAGATTCTTAGCTTTACCTACATAAATTATTTGCCCTTGGCTATTTAAATATTGATAGATTCCCGGATTTTCAGGTAATGATTTTATTTTAACAAGTAAATCAGGATTAGACATATTATTTCAACAATGAAACGTGTCCCGTAACTTTTTCAGCATTGTACGGATTTGCACAAGACCTATATGTTAGAACATACGCATACAAGCCATCTTGACATTTTTTTCCATCATACATGCCATTCCAAGCGGTTCCATATTCATTTGTTTCAAATACTTTTTGTCCCCAACGATTGTAAATTTGGAAATCCCAAAAAATAATTTCAAAATCAGTGACAGGCTCAAAACAATCATTTACACCATCATCATCTGGAATAAAAGCGTTAGGAATATACAGTGAAAAGGGCTCAACAAAAACGGTACTTCTGCTTGAGTCTGAGCATCCATATTGATTAGTTACTACTTGGAGCGGATAATCTGTTCCAGAATTTACATAAGAATGGACAAAATCAGATTCTTGCGAAATGAAACTATTATTATCAAATATATAGTAATATTCCGTTGCTCCATTAGACTGGTCTATAAATCGAACTTGAGAATTACATATATCTACTCTGTCGGGATTAACTGTAAAACCGGCTACAGGACTAGGGTACACATTGACTAAATCTTGTTGCATCATATAAAGCGTATCAATACATCCACTCGTAGTGATCATAGTTAACCCAACGCTATAATTTCCTACATTGTAATAAACATGACTTGGACTAAATTGAGTTGAGGAACCTCCATCACCAAAATCCCAAAAATAAAGTGGCTGTGTATCTGAGATACTGAGGTTAATAAATTGAGCAGTTGATGGTGCGCATTGCAATGAGTTCGCGTAAACAAAGTTTATCAAAGGTTCGGCATGTACAAAAACGGTTGAAAATACGGTATCCGAACATACATCATAAGAACCAACGAGATAGATAGGCTGTATTCCTGATGTGCTAAATTGAACTCCGCTAACATCCAATAATTGAGATCCAGAGGGTGAGGCAAAAGGACCGAAATCCCATTCATACGTAGTATTTACAGGACCTGAAACTGTTGCGTCAAAATCAAAAAAACCATCCGTTATACATAGTGAATCCGAATGAGTAAATGACATAACAAGGGGCTCATTTACTGTAATGGTCACATCTGAAGTATCGACACAGGTACCCGATGAACTTGCTATAAGTTGAATTGTATAGGTTCCCGGATTCTGAAAGGTTACAGTTGGTTCAAATTCTGTACTTTGATCGGAATTTGTGTTAGAAACTCCAAAATCCCACAAAAACGAACTAGCATTTGTTGTATTGTTTTCAAAAGGAATAGTTAGACCAATACATTGCACAAGTGGGGGTGCATTGAAAGAACTCTGTGGCAGATCAAAAATAAAGATGGAATCTGTAAAACTTGTTACGCAATCGCCATCATCACCATTTATTGTAACGGCATGATAACCAGCAGTTGAAAAGTTGACATCATTAACCAACAAATTAGATGAAGTTTGAACAGATGCCTCGACGGGGAAATCCCATGAAAAATTGGCCAAAGGATTACTTGTTTGACAAACGAAATCAAAGGAATTCCCTTCTATACAGAGTGAATCTTGACTTGTCCAAGAAAGCGAAAATGGATTATTTACTGTCAATTGCATGTAAGCCGTATCGGTGCAAGGTTGACCAGGATTTACAATTAGCCTTGCAGTGTAAGTACCTGGTGTTGGATAGGTAAAAACAGGTTCATAAGTACCACTCACATCAGTTGTTGTTCCATTCACGCCAAAATCCCAAGCATAGTTTGAACCTCCATAAGAATTATTTTCAAAATTTACGGTTAACCCTTGGCAATAGGAAACAAAGGTTGATAATTCTTCTTGATCGGGTAATATTGCCTGAAGAGTAATGTTGCAATCGAAAACTTTAAACACAAAATCACGAACGGTTTGTCCAACAAGAACACCATTTCTATATTCACGAACCATAACACCAACAACAAAAAGCCCAATCATACTTGGATTAACTGTTAGAATTCCTGTATTAGGATCAATTACAGTACTGGAACCGGGACCGAGAGGTGATTGCGCATTGAATGGACCAATCCATTGAACAGGAAAATAAGGCGGAGGAGGTGCTTGGGTTGGAGCAGGATTAGAGGACGAAGCGCCTGAAAAAGGCGTCACCAACGAATATTGAAGCACATCGCCATCTGGATCTGTAGCAGAGTGATCAAAGACTAATTCATCATTATTACACAACAAAATTGGCGGGTAATTTGAAAATCTTGGACTGCTATTTTGGGTAAATCCAGTTTCTGATCCAGGAACTTGTGTGGTTAAAGTAAGACCGGTTTCATCTGGATTAACTAAATTGGAAATATTTGGTCCTCTACAACAACGTTGATAAGAAACAGTATATCCTCCAGGTGTTGGAGGCAAAGTGACAACTATTGTATAAATAGCACGTTCCACACAAATGTTATTTGGAGGTGTTGCGCAGGGATTATTGAAGATTAGAGGTAAGGTCACGCTCCCCGGAAAAGGCACACTTAAATCTTGAACAATAACTCCGGAAGCATTGTAAACGGTTAGTTTGAGTGGATTATCAAATTCGGCTCCTGTTGAAAAACAATCCCTGTAAAGTGTAATGAAGAAACGGTATTGGTTATTACCAAGATAATCGTAGTAAATATCCCCACCGATAATATGCGAAGCCTGAGCTGAAAAATTCAGTAAAAAAAAGAAAGTCAGAATTCGCAATTTCATACCTAAAATTAGACGTAAAGATAACTATTTAGTTATGCTTTTTTAGAATTATTTTACTTACATTTTTCGAAATCGTATATTGAAGTGAAAGTATAAGTAGGTAATAATTTCAGCAATTTTGTTGTATCAATAATTTTACCAGTTTTAAAAACATCACTTTCGAATAACAATTCACCAAGTTTGAATGTTTCAGCCGCACTTGTATAATATTCCATACGCGTTGGATGTTCAACGGAACAAATATTGAAAATACCAAGGGTTTTTCTTTCTATAAATACTTGAATTAAATTAATTACATCCTGCTGATGGATCAAATTAACTACCTGATTCGGACTAGAATTTATTGTGTTTTTTGCCAAAAAATGTACAGGATGTCTCTTAGGTCCAATCAAGCCTCCAAGTCTTAAAATAGTTGTTTTTTTAAATTTGTTGTTTTTTAGGAAATCCTCCGTTTGGTATACTTTGCTTGACTTGTCTAGTTCTGAATTTTCATCAACAAGCCCATCTCTATTTTTATAAATTCCTGTTGAACTTGTATAGATTAAATGGACATGACTTGGTAGCGAATTTAAAAATTGGCTAAGTGTTTCAAAAAAGATTGTTTCAACCGTTGGAGGAATTGCGATTATAAAAACATCACATTCCTTAATCATAGTAGGATCACCAAGTACTTCTTCAATAAATAAAGATTTAACATTAATTGATTTCAAATATTCTTTTTTATCGACACTTCTCGTTATACAGATAACTTCATTACTAGCATCTTGAAGTTCCTTTACGAGAGGCAGTCCCAACCAACCAATGCCCCAAACAATTATTTTTTTTGGCATTTCTAATGGGTTCTTGTCATTGATTCCGGAACACAGATGATAAAATCTGCTTTGTTTAAATTCTCCTTATTCAATTCGGAAATGTTGTCTTGTGAAACTGTAGAGATTGTTAAAAATTTCTTTTTCTTACCTACATCAGTTTGTTGGATATACCACAGGATTCCTTGGTAATAGTCTGAATGAAATGCTCCATTGAAATGGATAAACTGGAAGTTTAAATTCAAATACTTGACGATGTGCATTGCCATGGTTGCATCTTTAAAAGCTTGCGCCTCCAGCATGTTATCGCCCATTTCGTGTCCACCCATTTTACGTACTTCTCGGTATTGAGATAAGGTTGAGTCAACAATAAAATTGAGTGAGGCGAACTGTTTTTTCTCCGTTTCTGGCAAGGTATCCAAGGCTATCCTCCCCTTTTTGAAGAGAAGCGAAGCATGTTTTCTTTTGACATTTGTTGCTACGCATGTGAGATTATTGCTTTTAGCCAAATCAACTAAGGGTTTGTAATCTGTTTCATGGTTTGGCCACAAGCGACAACTGTCTTTAAACTGCTTTTCATCAATTTTTCCTGAAAGATATGAATCTAAGATTCGTTGTTGATCAGATTCAAACATTTCAAAACCTAAAACAAGATTGGTTGATGCAATGTCATTCGTTAATTCTAGTTGCAGCCAATGTGTGATTGGATTATCGTGATATTCACCAAATAAGATGCAATCGGCTTTCTTTGCTTGATCCACTAATTTTTTATAACTCGTCTTTTTTCCCTTTGAATTATACAGAACGTAGGCCGGCTTTTCTTGAGAAAAAACTGCGGTACAAATTAGTAGAAAAGAGAAAGTTAAACAAATGATTTTCATTGCTTTTGTATTTTTTAATCTATTTTTTCCAAAAATAACAGCACTAATTTGATTTTTATTATATTTGAAAAGTATCCGACTTGGCTAATGAAACA
>JBIKQS010000305.1:0-3245 GCA_044349575.1 Crocinitomicaceae bacterium | reverse complement strand
AAATAGAAGCTTGTTTGAAATTAGGGATTTACACTTATGATATTTTTCCGGCTGTTGATGAATCTTTGAAAGATAAAATGGCTACTTACAGTTATTTATCGGATAATTTTTACTTAAATGCCATCAGAAAATTAAAGGAAACTTTTCCGGAAATCTGCATCATGAGTGATGTGGCCTTGGATCCATATTCCTCTGATGGGCATGATGGCTTAGTCGTTGAAGGGAAAATTGTTAATGATGAAACCTTGCCTATTTTAGCTAAAATGGCGATTGCACAGGCTCAAGCAGGTGTTGACATTATTGGACCGTCAGACATGATGGATGGAAGGGTAGGAGTGATAAGAGATGCATTGGATGCTGAGGGTTATACTGAAACAAGCATAATGTCATACACAGCAAAATATGCGAGTGCATTTTATGGTCCATTTCGCGATGCATTAAATTCTGCGCCTAAATCTGGTGATAAGAAAACATATCAGATGAATCCCGCAAATAAAAGGGAAGCACTGTTAGAAGCACAATTGGATTTTGAGGAGGGGGCTGATTTCTTAATGGTCAAACCCGCTCTTTGTTATTTGGATATCATTCATGTATTGAAAGAAAATTTTTCAATACCAATTACTGCCTATAATGTAAGTGGTGAATGTGCCATGATCCATGCTGCAGCTAGAAATGGTTGGTTAGATTATGACCGTGCTGTTATGGAAACTTTAGTAAGCATTCGTCGGGCAGGAGCGGATGGTATCTTAACTTACTTTTCGAAAGATTTTGCAATAATAACCTCTAAATAAAAACGTATGAAAACAAGAAATTTTAGTTCAATTTGTCTTTTCCTATTGGTAACACTTCAGTCTTGGAGTCAAGAATTGAGTGCTGACATGAAAAATGTGATTCAACAACTTCAAATTAATGTTGAAAATGTTGACGTTGATCTTTCGATTGATAAACCAATGAGATACCTACCTGAAATGATGGCTATGGCTATTCTTGAAAAGGTTGGTGAGTCTGTTAATTCAGAAGAAGGACATTTCACCTACAAATGTCATGTTGTATTATACAATGCTGCAGATAAAATTATTACAAATAGATACATTATGCAAAATTTAGAATCAGATGCAATTCGCTTGTCTGGTTTAAATTTTGATTTTGCTCCATATATGGTTAAGGCAAATGTAAGAGCATTTGGACTTCGAATAATCTATTCTGGTTCAAGCAGAGTAAATCCATACGAAGATGAAAAAATTACACTTTTTGTGACTGAAAAAGACAAATTAATTCCTGTTTTGAAAGATTTTACATCTTATTTATCAACCGGAGACTGGGATACGAATTGTGCCGGAGAATTTAATTCAAAAAGCGCTGTTTTTGTTATTGAACCAACTTTATCAAATGGATTTTTTGATATAAAGGTGAATTACAAGGATATTAAGACAATAAATAAAATAGTTTCTGGGGATTGTAAAGGGACGGAAACAGCAACAAAATCAAGTATTAAATTGGTAAATATAAATGGAACTTACCAAGTTAAAAAGTAACTAGAATAATGGAACGAGAAGTGGCTATGTTAGAATCAGCAGAATTAATCAAATTAGAAGAAAAATACGGAGCACATAATTACCATCCACTTCCGGTTGTATTATCCAAAGGTGAGGGAGTTTATTTGTGGGATGTTGAAGGGAAAAGGTATTATGATTTTCTTTCGGCCTATTCTGCAGTTAATCAAGGGCATTGTCATCCTCGAATAATTGACGCTATGGTGGAGCAAGCCAAAACGTTGACTTTGACATCTCGTGCATTTTATAATGATTGTTTAGGTATTTATGAGAAATACGTAACTGATTATTTCGGTTTTGATAAAGTGCTCCCAATGAATACAGGAGCTGAAGCTGTTGAAACGGCCATAAAACTTTGTCGCAAATGGGCATATGAAGTCAAAGGTATAACAGAAGATCAAGCAAAAATTATTGTCTGCGAGGGAAATTTTCACGGACGAACAACAACTATTGTTTCATTTTCAAGTGATCCGGATTCGTTCAAGAATTTTGGGCCTTATTCAGATGGATTCATTCGGATTCCATATAACGATATAGTTGCATTAGAAAATGCTCTAAAGCAAGAGAATGTTGCAGGATTTTTGGTTGAACCTATTCAAGGTGAGGCTGGCGTATATACGCCATCAGAAGATTTTATTTCTGAATCAAGAAGATTATGTAGCCAATACAATGCTTTATTAATTTGCGATGAGGTACAAACGGGTATCGCACGAACAGGCAGTATGTTGGCCTCTTGCGGAAATTGCTCGTGTGAAAGTAAATGTGAGAGACAGGCAACCTACAGTAAACCGGATATTTTAGTTCTAGGAAAGGCTATTTCAGGAGGAGTTTATCCAGTATCGGCTGTGTTAGCGGATGATTCCATAATGCATGTGATAAAGCCTGGTCAGCATGGATCAACATTTGGAGGAAATCCAATTGCAGCAAAAGTGGCTGTAGAAGCGTTGGAAGTAGTAGTTGATGAACAATTGATGTTAAATTCGAGAAATTTGGGTGATATTTTCCGTACTGAAATGAATCGTATTATTCAAAAAACAGATTTAGTTGTATTGGTTCGAGGTAAAGGTTTGTTGAATGCAATTGTCATTAACGATACAGAGGATAGTTCAACCGCTTGGGATATTTGTATGTCTTTGAAAAAAAATGGATTATTAGCAAAACCTACTCACGGAAATATAATTCGTTTCGCACCTCCACTTGTTATTTCACACGAACAATTGATGGAATGTGTAGCAATTATAGAGAAAACGATTATGGAATTTAGAAAGTAATTATACTTTCATTCCGCGAACCACTCTTCCTTTTGTACGTGTTTGTTGGTTTGTCTTTTTTATCAAAAGGTATACGGAAGTTCCTCCGCTATTTACAAGGTCAACCTTGAACGTTTTTTTACCATATTTTATAGTCGGTCCACCAGCTTGGTTGGCATCTATATCTAAGTAATATCTTTTGTTATTTGGTTTAATGTCAAATGTGAGCGTTTTATCTTTTCCTTCTTCAAAACGCACTTTTATTTTATCTCTATCTCCAAACTCATCAAATACACATTTGGTATTGGCGGGAATTATTATTTTTTCTTTGACTTTGGTTGAATTTGGGATAATCACACCATTTCCGTCTGTTTTAAATTCTTGCGTTCCCGTTAAAATTTCTTCTAAAATAATGGTGCCAGATGTAAAAAATTGAAGTTTG
>JBIKQS010000049.1:0-10797 GCA_044349575.1 Crocinitomicaceae bacterium | reverse complement strand
CAATTACTTGCCCTGTCAACAAGACACGATCACATTTTTGACCAAAAGCCAATGATGCTGTTAGCGCAAGAAGTAGGAAAGAAAATCGCATAGGCGTAGAGTTTAGCAATAACTTTACCAAAAAAAATCTATAGATTATTGCGAGATTCCTCGACTTTTTTCTTTAGTTCATTTCGATAAGCTTCCATCTTATCAAATAGAGATTGATCAAAAGCAGCAATAATGCGAGCGGCAAGAAGTCCAGCATTTTTAGCACCATTCAACGCGACGGTTGCAACGGGAATTCCACCAGGCATTTGTAAAATAGATAAGATTGAATCCCAACCATCAATGGAGTTTGATGATTTTATCGGAACACCAATAACGGGGAGTGAAGTTAAGGACGCAGTCATTCCTGGGAGATGTGCTGCACCACCTGCTCCGGCAATAATAACTGAAATTCCATTTAAATGAGCGTTTTTTGCGTATTCAACCATTCGTTCAGGTGTCCTGTGCGCGGAAACAATATCTATTTCTGTTTCAACTCCCAATTCTTGCAATATATCTTTCGCCTCCTGCATTACAGGAAGATCAGAAATACTACCCATTATGATTCCTACTTTCGCCATTTGATTCATTTTTTACTACTGTATCTTTCGAAATATCAATCGTTTCTTTCTGCTCTTGGTGTTCACTATTATCAAGTAAATTTTTGGATGTTTCAATAGCAGAAGGAATGGTTTCATTCAAGTTACTTGCAGCCTCGTTTAAATTTGCACTACCATAATGTACAGTTTCTTTTATGTCAACCATCACTTGGTCAAGGGGTTGTTCAATTTCTTCTTCTGTTTTCTGAATTATTGCGGATAAATTCAAATCATTTTTAACGTCTAATCCTGATTTTTTTATTTCATTTTGAAGATCAGCAGACGCATTTCTAATTTCTCTCATTGCTCTACCGAAAGTACGTGCCATTGTTGGAATACTTTTGGAACCAAAAAAAATGAGAATAAATAGAAAAATCACAAGCACTTCAGTTCCCGAAATGTCACTTAAAAATAAAGGAATTATCGCATTTGTAATCACAGAACAAATTTACAATTAATAACAGAGTTAACAAGATTAAATTGTTTTAGTTTTTATAAATTCTTACAGTTTTCAGTGTTTTTCACGCAGGCTTTTGGTTCAATTTGAACTAACAATTCGTTTTTTATTTCATTGAATTGGTTATCTTCGCAGCACAAAAATTAGAATTATGTCAAAAAAAGAAGTGTATATTATATCAGCAGTTAGAACGCCAATGGGATCGTTTTTGGGTGCTTTTACATCTATTCCTGCTACTCAATTGGGCTCAACAGCAATAAAAGGAGCGGTTGAAAAGTCAAATGTTCCCGTTGATGCAATCGATGAGGTTTTTATGGGCAACGTACTACAAGCAGGCGTTGGTCAGGCACCAGCGCGTCAGGCAGCATTAGGAGCAGGTTTGAATCAAAATGTACCATGCACAACGGTTAATAAGGTTTGTGCTTCTGGTATGAAATCAATTATGCTTGGTGCACAAACAATTTTGGCCGGTGATAATCATGTTGTTGTTGTAGGTGGTATGGAAAACATGTCGCAAACTCCGCATTACGTTGATGGTAGAAATGGAACTAAGTTTGGGAATATTACCATGTTGGATGGGATTACAAAAGACGGATTACTAGATGTGTATAATAAAGTTCCGATGGGTAATTGTGCAGAGTTGTGCGCTAAAGAATATAATATTACTCGTGAGGATCAAGATAATTTTGCCATTACTTCATACACCAGAGCTGCGGAAGCTTGGAAAGCCGGAAGATTTGATAATGAAATTGTTCCGGTTTCAGTTCCTCAACGAAAAGGTGATCCAATTTTAGTTAGTGAGGACGAAGAATTCAAAAATGTTTTTTTAGATAAAATACCTGGATTAAAACCAGCATTTGATAAAGACGGGACGATAACTGCTGCAAATGCTTCAACACTAAACGATGGTGCATCGGCACTTGTTTTGGCATCAGCAGAAGCAGTTGAGAAATATGGTTTGAAACCAATTGCAAAAATTGTAAGTTATGCAGATGCTGCCCAAGCTCCTGAGTGGTTTACAACTGCTCCATCTTTGGCGGTCCCGAAAGCATTGGAAAAAGCAGGTTTGAAAACATCAGACGTAGATTATTGGGAGTTGAATCAAGCATTTTCTGTTGTTGGATTGGCAAATATTAAAATTCTTGGTTTAGATCCCTCCAAAGTTGATGTAAATGGAGGTGCAGTTGCTTTGGGTCACCCACTTGGAAATTCAGGTTCACGCGTGATTGTTACATTGATAAATGTTTTGAAGCAAAACAATGCTAAAATTGGTGCTGCCGGAATCTGTAACGGGGGAGGAGGGGCCTCTGCAATGGTTATTGAAAATATTTAATTTCAAAGATTTTATACATGTAATCCCCGTTAAAACGGGGATTTTTTGTTTACTGTTCTCGAATATCCTTTACATTAAATTGCAATGTTTGTCTGTCTCTAAAAGAGTTTATTTCCAGCGAATAAGCCATTTGAAATGGTAGTCCTTTAGCAACAAGATTTTCCTTATCCACTAAGTTAAAGCCAATTGCCTCCATAACTAAATCGTAGTTAGGCTGAATACATTCTATTTTTAGGTGATTTTCTTTGAGAACCCTACTACTTTTAGTGAATAAATTCTTTGTTACAAAAACAGGTTTCATATTTCCTGGACCGTGTGGTTCAAAATATTCTAAAATTGTTTTTAATCTCGGAATTTTCGTTCGATTTTCGTGTGGTAGAAATAGTTCGTCAAAATTGATTTCTAAATCTATTGTTTGAATTGGGTATTGATTGTGAATACCCATTTTTGATTGAACGATTGAGTCAAATTGTTCCATGAAACGCTCCAAATTTTCTTCCTTCAATGTCAATCCAGCGGCATGTTCGTGCCCGCCAAATTGCTCCAATAAATCTGAACAACTATCAATGGCTTCGTACAGGTTGAAATCACTGATACTTCTTGCCGAACCTGTAATCAACCCATTAGATTTTGTTAATACAATGGTTGGTCTATAATGTTTTTCAATAAGTCGTGAAGCAACAATTCCAACAACACCTTTATGCCAATTTGGATCATAAACAATTGTAGATTTTTTAAGATGAAACGATGAGTCACCCTCTATTTTTTGAAGAGCTTCTTCCGTAATTTGCTTGTCAATTTCACGACGATTTTTGTTGTCTTGATTTATTTCTTCTGCAATCTGAACCATTTCATCGTGATTGGTTGAAACCATTAAATCAACTGCAAATTTTCCACTTCGTAATCGACCTGCCGCATTTATTCGTGGCGCAATAGTAAAAACTACATCGGTTAAATTCAACGGGAAATTTTTCCCAGATAGTTCAATGAGTTCTTTAAAAGCAGTTCTAGGAGATTCATTAAGCTTTTTCAATCCAAACTTCGCTAGAATGCGATTTTCACCCGTTACAGAAACGATATCTGCACCAATACTTATCGCCACTAAATCAAGATGTTGAAATAAGTCATCTTCTTTCCAATTATTTGTTGAATAAAGAGCTTGTAGTAATTTAAACCCGACTCCACAACCTGATAATTCTTTAAAGGGATATCCACAATCCCAACGCTTTGGGTCTAGAACTATACAATCGGGAATTTCCTCACCGGTCTGATGGTGATCACAAACGATGAAATCAACCCCATTTTCTCTTGCATACTTTATTAAATCGACGGATTTTATACCACAATCTAAGGAAATTATCAAAGAAAAATTATTTTCAATAGCAAAATCAATTCCTTTTTGGCTAATTCCATATCCTTCTGAATAACGGTCTGGAATGTAATAGGCAATTTCCGAGAAGTAAGTAGACAAACTCATGTACATCAATGAAACTGCAGTTGTTCCATCCACATCATAATCACCAAAAAGCAATATTTTACCTGTGTTTAGAATGGTTTTGTTAACTAATTCCACTGCTTGATTCATATCCTTCATTAAAAAAGGATCATGCAAATCAGTCAGTTTTGGTCGTAAAAATTGCTCTGCTTTTTCCTTAGAATCTATTCCTTTTTGTAAAAGTAATTTTGCAATGATATCATTTACACGTAACTCGTCCTTTAGTTTTTCTACATCAGCAAGGGTTGGTACTGATTGAATTATCCACTTCTTATTCATTCTCCACAATTTTACTTTAAGTTACACAAAAAAATGTAAATTAACAACCTACTTCCACTAATTCTTCTGTCGTTGTGTAAAACAAAAATACTTTGATGGCGGGTAATTCCATTTGTTTTAAAACGCCTGCATATTCCTTTATTTGTTTAATATCCTTTTCTTTTTTTGTTCCTGTTTTAAAATCAATGATGATTGTTTCATTTTCCTTCAAAACAATTTTATCTGGACGTTTAATAGAATCTATAGATGAAATTATCGTTGACTCATTGTAAATTTTTAGTTTTCCATCGAAGATCTTTTTCTCGTTCAGCTTCTGAAAAGTTCTTTCTGCTTTTTGTGCTAACTCTGATGTATATTCTAATGGGATTTTATCTTCAGCGCTCAATTTTTGAATTGTTTTATCGATAATTTCAGATGAATCACACTGCGACATTACCAAGTGAAAGGCATTACCGAACTTTTGTTCGTTGGAAAGCTCATTGGCTAAATTATCTTCTCGTATAGCAATTTCAGGAAACCATAAATTATCTGAAACAACAGTTGGTTCATAGAAATCAGATTTCTCTGAGTTAAACGCAACTTTCGGATTGATTTCCTCTTTTCCTTGTTTGATTTCAATGCTACCAGGCTCTGTTGATTCTTTGATTTCTTCTAAAACTGAATGAATAAGACTGCCTAAATTTGTTTTTTGAAAAAAGTTGAATGCATAAAGTCGTTCTCGTGGTCTCGTTAAGGCAACATAACACAAGTTTACTTTATCTGTTAAAATTTGATTTTTTTCAATGCCGTGTGCAATTGCTATTTCTTGTACCGAATGGTCTTTGCTTAAAGAGGTGTAAATGATATTATCTGCTATTTCAATCAAATGCTTTGAAAATCCCTTTACATCTGTACCAAAATCTAAATTAGGCAAAATTACTACCGGAAACTCTAAGCCTTTTGCTTTGTGAACGGTCATAAGTTGAATTGACTTTTCAGATTCGGGAAGTAAAACAGTCATTTTTTCATTATCCTTTTTATAGTAATCTAAGAATCCTTTTAAATCACTTGAATTTTTCTGTTCGAAATTATAGACAACATCTGCTAAATGATGCAAATAGGGATTTGTTTCTTCAAACCATCCCATGATTCGATAAAACTTTTGCAATAAACTATAGATTGTCTCATATTGACAAAAAAATGAATCTGTACCTTCAAAATTCGAGATGATAAAGTTTTTCTGATCGAAATGGCGGTATTTTTTACCATTGTATTCCTTTTCAATAAAATATTTCCAATAATCTGCTTGTGTTTTATTTGGCTTGATTTTGAAAAATAAATCGGCAAACTTTTTAGATTCGGTGGTGTTTTTTGGATCAAGGCGCAGTTTGAGATAAGAAATAGTTAGGCGGACGCGTGGATCATTGTTGACAAAAAGAGAGTCAGAAGATACAACAGGTATTCCTTGTTTAAGTAATTCAATTGCCCATGAGTTAAGTTCCTTGTTCTTATCTCCCAAAATACATATATCACTACGTTTGTATCCCGATTCATCGCAGTTTTTTATGATTTCCATTATTTTAGCGATTCTCTCCTCTAAGGTGATTTTTTCTTTAGATGAAACTATTGAAACGTATCCGTTTGATTTGGAGGTCGGTATTTGACTTACTGGGTTGTAGAATTTCTGAGATTCTTCAGCTAAGCGAAATTTAATTTTTTCAAAAAACAGATTATTAAATTTTACTACTTCTTGTGCAGATCGTCTATTTTCAAGCAAAGGTTTGCATTCTCCTTGTCTCTCAAAAAAATCAGATTTTTGTTCCAATTCGTTTGAGTTTTCTGGATTGTAAATTCGTGGAAGGGCTACAAATTGTTCAGCAACGCCATTCCTAAAACGATAAATGGATTGTTTAGGATCTCCTACAATAAAATTCAATTGATTGTGAGAAAGAGATTCTTCGACTAAAGGTATTAAATTCAACCATTGCATGCGTGATGTATCCTGAAATTCATCCAGTAAATAATGCTTGAATCGTGTGCCAATTCGTTCGTAAATGTAAGGTGCATGTGATTGTTGGATTAAATCGGAAATTAATTTATTGAATTCTGAGATTTGAATAATTTGATCTTGTTGTTTTATTTCCTCTATAAAAATTGACATGAATTTTAACAAAGCCATGCTATGAAAATTCTTGACTAACAAGTGTATTACTTGAAATTCTTTCAGGTTTGATTCATGAAAATTAAGAAATTCACTTAAAGCTTCTTGAAATTCTTGTGGAATAAATTGTCCTTTTTTCGGTTCAGAAAGTAGAGCCTTGGCATATGATGGGCTTATAGGATCTGTTATAAAAAAGGAGCATCCTTGTTTTAATTTCAAAAGTTGATTAAAGGCCTTTGATCTTTGCGGCACCCTTTCTTGATCCATTCCTTGGTTTTGAACGATTTGGTAAACGTTTTTTGCCTTACGAGATAGTTCATCATTCAAAGATTTTCTTCGGCTATTCAGTGCCGTAAATTCTGAAACCTCGTATTTTTTTGTTGTGATTTTTTCAATTTTTGAAACGACGCTTTCTTTTGTCAAAATCTTGGCAAACTCAACTAAAATTTGTTTTACATCCCATTTCTCTCCATCATCCAAATTGCTTTTTGAAAATGAGAAAACCAATTCTGTTAATTCTTTGGCTTCATTTTCACCGATTTTATTTAACAAATTATCCACTAATTTTTCTACCAGCCGATCTGTATTCATTTCAACGTCAAATTGTCCTGGTAAATCTAAATCGCGACTAAAATTTCGAATGAGTTTTAAGTTAAATTTATCGATTGTCATTACGTGAAAATCCTCATAGCTGTGTAATAGAGAACGCAGAGATTTTTTTGCACGATGAATGAGTGTTTCTCGATCAATGGTTAAATCAGTTTCTAACTTTTCAAAAATTGAAATAGCATCTTCAATCGGTTCTTGTACGGTTGATCTAGACATATCATCCAATGCTTTAAGAACGCGTTCTTTCATTTCATTCGCCGCTTTATTGGTAAATGTCATGGCTAACACATGTCTAAAATCCTGATAAGAATGATCTGTTTTTAAGAGAATTTTGAGATACTGATAAACCAAATTATAGGTTTTTCCACTACCTGCAGAAGCATTAAGAATTAAAAGAGGTTTTTCAATTTGTTGATTCATCTATTTTCTTGTAAATTCGTAAAAGATTATTGCTACTTAAAATTACGAAATAATTAAAGAATATAACATGGTGAAAAACAGTATTTGGATTTTTGCATCAATTCTTGTATTAATTAGTTGCAAAAAAAAGCAGCCGCAACCACAACCGGTCGATAATTATGTTAAAATAACTGTTCAGCCTACCTATTTAAATGCCGGACAGCAAAATGTCAAACTTGATTCTGTTTACACAACACCTGAAGGATACAAAGTGAAATTTACAGATGTTAAGTTTTACCTAACAAAATTAAAAAATGGCAATGCTAACCTTATTGAATCTGCTTTTTTTGATTTTAGAGAAACTGGATTGTTGTTGGCAAAAACTAAAGCTGATTACACGCAGTTTTCAAGTTTACAAGGGTATATAGGTGTAGATTCAGTACTTAATCACTCTGATCCATCCGCTTTTCCAAATGATAGTCCATTGAATATTTCAAATGCAGGTCCAATGCATTGGGGATGGAGTGCAGGATATATTTTCATCAATTTGGAAGGTAAGGTAGATACAATACCTGATGGAGTGAACAATCTAGATCATAGTTTTAGTTTTCATATTGGAACTGATTTGTATCGGAGGGATTTCTATTTTCCTACGGTCACATGGCAAACTGTTTCACCTACCGAAAAGGTTTTTCCTTTGAAATTAGATTTATGGAAGTTTCTTCATAATCCGCTGGGTCCTATTGATCTTAAAACGCAATTTTTAACTCACACGGCTTCAGGACAACAATTGTTAACTGAAAAAGTAACCTCCAATTTTCAACAATCTCTAGTAGCCTACTAATGAAATATTTGGTATATGTTTTTTTACTAATTGTTTTAATTTTTTCGTGTAGAAAAGATAGGGTAGGTTATAAGGCAACGCCATATGTTTTAGACATTCCTTCGCATTTTCCTGATATGATTATTCCAGCTGACAACCCAATGACGGTTGAAGGGGTTGAATTGGGAAGGTATTTGTTTTATGAAAAAAAGTTAAGTGGCGATAATTCCATGAGTTGCGCTTCGTGCCACATGCCCGATAATTCGTTTTCAGATCCAAGCCAATTTTCAACTGGTATTGATGGAATACAAGGAACGCGACAATCTATGGCCCTTGTTAATATGGGATGGGAGAATTTTTTCTTTTGGGATGGTAGAATGACAACCTTAGAGAAACAAATAATTGATCCGGTAATCAACCCTATTGAAATGCATGAAACATGGAAGAATGCAATTGCAAAGTTGGATAAGGACGTGAATTATCGCAATCGATTTTTTAGAGCATTTGGAGAGGGCGGTATTGATTCAGTCAAAGCAGCGAAGGCAATTGCCCAGTTTATCAGAACCATGATTTCTGGCCAATCCAAGTATGATGTCATGTACAAATATGAAAATGGAATGGCATTGAATACTACTGAACAAACTATATTTCAAACAATAGATCCTGAAGAATGGGCTGGTTATGATCTGTTTAAAAGTTTGAATGGGGCCGATTGTTTTCATTGTCATAATGGACCATTAATGCGTGTTAAAAAATTCAGTAATAACGGATTACTTCCAAACTCGATTAATGATTTAGGTCGTGCAGCTGTAACCAATAACCCAGAAGATAATTACAAATTCAAAGTTCCTACTTTGAGAAATATAGCTTTAACGGCACCCTACATGCATGATGGTAGATTTTCTACCTTGGATGAGGTAATTGAACATTATTCAAGTGGAATACACATGAGTCCAACAATAGATCCATTAATTGAATTTGGAAGTCAAGGAGGGGTTCAATTGGATGCACAAGAAAAATATTTGTTGAAAAAATTCTTGTTAACACTTACAGATGAGAGTTTTGTAAACAATCCAAAATTTAAGGATCCACATTAGTTATTCTATTCTAAAATTCAAACAATTTATAGTCTCAATGAATCAAGATATTCGATTAACCACAGAAGATAAGGCATTAAAAATTAATCTCCGAAGAGATATTTACGGTTGCTTTGCTGAAATTGGTGCAGGACAAGAAGTTGCTGCAAATTTTTTTAAGGCAGGTGGAAGTTCAGGTACAATCGCTTACACATTATCAGCATACGATATGAAAGTATCAGATTCCATGTATGGTGAAGCATCCCGTTATGTGTGTGAAGAGCGATTGGTAACAATGATTGAAACAGAATTTAATCATTTAAAAAATCGTTTGCCGGGTAGAACACATGAATCTAAATTTTTTGCTTTCTGCAATACGGTTGAATCTTTGAATTATCACAAAACTAATCAAGGTCAAGGGTGGGTAGGATTACGCTTTCAATTGCGAGAAGAGGATAAACCAAACGATGTTATTTTACACGTTGTAATGCATGATACAAGCAATAAAATGCAACAAGAAGCTTTGGGTATTTTGGGAGTAAATCTCATTCATGCTTGTTATTTTCATAATGATAATTTGGACGATTTCCTTACCGATTTAACCCACCGACTTCCAAGGGATAGAATGGAAATTGATATGTTACGCGTCTCTGGTCCTGATTTTGAAAATATTGATAACAGAATAATTGCTCTTAATCTGGTGAAAAGAGGTTTCACAGATGCAACCATGTTTGATTTAGCAAAAAATGTATTACAACCAGCAACTGCACTATATAAAAAGAATGTTTTGTTGATGCGCGGTAGATTTCGTCCGGTTACTAAGGTGCATATTGACATGATAGAGAAGGGGAGAGAGCAATTTTTAAAAGAAAGCCAAGTCAATCCTGATAAAATGGAGGTTATTTTTGAATTAACTCTTAAAGACCTTACGGCAGATGGCAAAATTTCTGACAAGGACTTTGTTGATAGAGCGGAATTATTGGGTTCATTGGGTTATACGGTAATGATTTCCAATTATTTGAAGCATTATAAGATGATGGAATACCTTACTACAATTACTAAGGAAAATTTATTAGGGGTAATTTTAGGTGTTTATAATCTTAGTTCAATTTTTGACGAAAGATATTACGATAATCTTCCTGGTGGACTATTAGAGGCTTTTGGCAGAGGATTTGGTCACAACGTAAAATTGTATGTTTATCCGGCTAAAAATGTTGAAGATGGTTCTGTGTTAGATTTATCAAATTTTAGAATTGCAGATAATTTGCGAGGGCTTTTGGATTATATGAAGGCTAATGATAAAATGGTTCCTATTGAAAAATACGATCCTAAATTATTGAGTATTTGGTCTGATGATGTATTGAGCAAAATCAAATCAGGTTCAATATCTTGGGAAGAGGACGTTCCGGATGAAGTTGTAAAGGCAATTAAGTTTTTTGAATTGTTTGGTTATAGAACCAAAATAGAATCGTAAATGCCACACATTAAAAATGCACTGATTCGTTATCGAATTATCGATCGTTGCATTCGTAATAAGTACAAACCTTTTCCATCCAAACG
>JBIKQS010000303.1:0-3265 GCA_044349575.1 Crocinitomicaceae bacterium | reverse complement strand
AACCGAAGATCTTTATGGAATCACTACTGCTGGAGCTTACAACGCAACAATCACAGATGACAACGGATGTCAAGTAACAGTTGATACGTATGTTGCAACTGAAGTAGCAGGAGTTGAGGAATTAGAAAATACGTTCACACTTTATCCAAACCCGAACACTGGAAACGGAACAATCACATGGAACAATGCAGATGTTAACCAAATCACTGTGATAAACGCAGCAGGACAAATCATTGACAACCAAGAAATAGCAAATCAAACTAGTACAACTTTCAACGGATTAACACCAGGAATATACGTGGCAAAAGTTCAAACAGCACAAACAACACAAAACATCCAATTCGTAGTTCAATAAACTGATTTATCAAACCGCTGTATTGATATAAACAATTCTCATTTTCTTGGTAAAAAACAAAAGCAGTCTTTACGGACTGCTTTTGTTTTGGTATATGTTTGGATTTTAGAGCCCTATGATTTGCTTTAATTCAACCTCAGTTATATTTTTTTTAACTCCTTTATCCGATAAATAGGACCTATTTACAAGTCTACCATGTATGGCTACCTTTTTTCCTTTATCTCCATATTTTTCAATAAATTCAGCCATATTTCCCCAAGCAAAAACGCGGTGCCATTCAACTTCTTTTTTAAACTTCCCATCATTGCCTCGGTATAAATTATTTGTTGCTAAGTTAAATCGAGCAACACTTTTTCCATTGTCAAATTTTGTGATTTGTGCGATTGAGCCTATGTTTCCAATTAAGGTAATGTGATTTCTAACTGTTGTCATAATTTATTATTTTGTTTGTATTAATGTAAGATCATTTATTTCAATTTCAGAGATGAGTTTTGGAATACCGCCGGCTTTGTAAAACCTACTTACCAGTTTACCCTCAATCGCTAAGTGCGTCCCTTTTATTTCCGTTTGTTCAAGTATTTTCACCCACTTTCCCCAGGCAGTTAAAGTATGCCATGTGTCTCTTGATTGCATTTTACCTTTCGCGTCAAGATAGTTTTCTTTGGTTGAAAGTGAGAATTTTGCTACTTTTTGGCCATTGTCCATTTGAATAAATTGTGCTTCTGAACGAGCCCTTCCAATTAAATTAACGTGATTCATGTTCTATTTTTTGTTTGTTGAAGTTTCTTGTTTTTTCACTGTTGTATTCAAAAGCAAAAATTCTTTTAATTCTACCGTGGTTCCAAATCGCTTTTCGCCTGTTTTAGATTCATAGTTTTGTTGAACTAAACGTCCTTCGAGCATTATTTCCTGACCCTTATTTAAGATTCGTTGAATAATCTCAGCTGTTTTTCCCCACGCTGTAATGGAGTGCCATTGCGTTTGTTCTTGCCATACGCCATTTACTTTAATAGGCTCATTTGTAGCCAATGTGAAGCGGGCTAATGTCTTACCCGATTCAAATTTTAAAACTTCTGGATTTGCGCCCAGTCTTCCAATCAAACTCACTTTGTTTCTTAGTGCATTCATGTTTGTAATAATTAAGGTTTGAAAAAAATGTGTGTCCTAATGATTTGTTTTTGGTCAAATCGACAGTGCAAAGTTTCATTACCACAAAAACCATTTTCGGTTATTAATCATTTGTTGTCGATAGTTATTCGCTTATATCCACTTATAAATAGATATAGTTCTAAAAATCAATAAGTTAAATTTTTTATTATGCAGATAAAAAAAACATGAAACTTTTAATTGATCAATGAAATCTTGTAAAAAAGCCCTTTGTAAATCATGTTGATTTTGTATCTTTACCGCTCCAAAAAATACGAATGGCAAAAGTTAGAAAACAAGAGGCGTTAGATTATCATTCAATGGGTAAACCTGGGAAAATTGAGGTTGTACCCACCAAACCATATGCATCCCAACGAGATCTCTCCTTGGCATATTCACCGGGAGTAGCGGAGCCATGCTTAAAAATTGCTGAAAATAAAGACGATGTTTATAAGTATACTAGCAAAGCAAATTTAGTTGCTGTTATCTCAAACGGTACAGCTGTATTGGGGTTGGGGGATATTGGACCTGAGGCCTCCAAACCTGTAATGGAAGGAAAAGGTCTTCTCTTTAAAATCTTTGCCGATATTGATGTATTTGATATTGAAATTGATGCTAGTGACCCAGAACTGTTCATTCAAACAGTAAAAGCAATTGCTCCTACATTCGGCGGAATAAATCTTGAGGATATTAAAGCTCCCGAAGCTTTTGAAATTGAAAGAAGACTTAAAGACGAATTGGATATTCCAATAATGCACGATGATCAACATGGAACGGCCATTATTTCGTCTGCCGCTTTGATTAATGCGCTAGAATTGGCTGGTAAAAAAATTGAACAGGTTAAAATAGTAGTTTCTGGTGCCGGCGCATCTGCTATGTCATGTGCCAAACTCTATCATTCATTAGGCGCAAAGCTTGAAAACATTTTCATGTTTGATTCCAAAGGGTTGCTGTCAAAAGCAAGAAAAGGCCTTGATGAATATAAAGAGTTTTTTGCTGTTCATACCAAAGACGTTTTATTTGACAAAGCATTTGAGGGTGCTGATGTCTTTTTAGGATTATCGCGCGCAGGATTGGTTTCTAAGGAGATGATCGCAGCCATGGCCAAAGATCCGATCGTTTTTGCATTGGCAAATCCAGAACCCGAGATATCATATAAAGACGCTACATCCGTAAGAAAAGATATTATTTTGGCAACTGGGAGATCAGATCATCCTAATCAGGTAAATAATGTTCTTGGGTTTCCATTTATTTTTCGTGGAGCATTAGACGTTAGAGCTACAACCATAAATGAAGAAATGAAATTAGCTGCCGTTCATGCAATTGCAGAGTTGGCAAAAGAAACCATTCCTGAAGAAGTAATTCAAGCATACGGAGAAAAAAACATTTCATTCGGAAGAGAACAAATTATTCCTAAACCGCTCGATCCAAGGTTAATACACTATGTTGCGCCTGCAGTGGCTAAAGCAGCAATGGATTCAGGAGTGGCGAAAAACCCAATTTTAGATTGGGAAGAATATGAATCCGTGTTAAAAACAAGACTCGGATTAGATAATAAATTGATTCGCAACCTAACTACCAAAGCACAAAGCAACCCTAAAAAAGTGGTTTTTGCAGAGGGAGATAACGTTCAAACCTTAAAGGCCGCACAAGTTTCTTATGAAGAAGGTTTCGCATACCCTATTTTGTTAGGTAAAAGAAAAAGAATTGATGCGTTAATAGAGGAATACGGGATTGATTTGCCTGAAAAAACTATAATTGACC
>JBIKQS010000304.1:0-3265 GCA_044349575.1 Crocinitomicaceae bacterium | reverse complement strand
ACACCAATTGGAATTCTGATTTCAATTATTTTGCGCTCCATCCTGAATTTCTTCAACAATTTGATATTCCTTGGAAAGTAAATTTTTCGCATGTTGTTGGAATAAATGCTAATACTTTTAAAAGTCCGATAAATTCAAAGAATTACAATGTGATTCACACTTTAGTTTCACAAGGCGATGTAAGTTTCACCCGACGTTGGAAATTAGGCTCAACACTAAATTTTGATTTAAGTCAATTTAAAATTTCAAATGCTTTTCTTTCAGTTAGCCGCAATTTGCATTGTTGGGATTTATCGTTCTATTGGACACCGGTTGGAACGAATAAAAGTTTTTTACTAACGATTCGCAATACATCTAACTTATTGCGTGATGCCAAATTGGATTTTAGAAAACCTCCTGTCTTTTTGTAGCGTATGAAAAAGATTGTTGTTATCGGCGGTGGTGCTGCAGGATTTTTTGCAGCTCTTTCAGCTAAAATTCATCATCCTGAAAATGAGGTGATTATTTGTGAAAAATTAAATAAGGTGCTTTCTAAAGTAAAAATATCAGGTGGTGGAAGATGCAATGTCACGCATGCTTGTTTTGACAACAAAGAATTGGCAAGTAAATACCCAAGAGGTGAAAATTATTTGCGAAAAGCTTTTGAACAATTCAATGCAAATGATACCATTGAATGGTTTAAGAAAAGAGGGATTTTACTAAAAACGTATCCGGATGGATGTATTTTCCCTCAATCCAATGACTCACAAACAATAATTGATTGTTTTCTCGGTGAAGCCAAGCGATTGGGCGTAAAAGTTATGATGAATCAATCCATTCAAAAAATCAGTAAATCAAAAGCTGGATTTGAGTTGATTACGCAGACGTCTAAAATTAATGCCGATAAGGTAATTATTACAACTGGTGGCCAACCCAAAAAATCAGGAATGTTGTGGCTAGAAGATCTCGGACATTCAATCATAGAACCGGTACCTTCTCTTTTCACGTTTAATATGCCGGGTAATTCAATTAGCACTTTGATGGGTAATGTTGTAGAAAAGGCTACCGTGAAAGTAGAAGGCACTAAATTAATTGGAAAAGGCCCCTTGTTAATTACGCATTGGGGAATGAGTGGACCCGCAATTCTTTTACTATCGGCATGGGGAGCACGGATCCTTAATGAAAAGAATTATCAGTTTGCTATCCTCGTAAATTGGCTTGATGAAATGAAAGATTTAACTCTTCGAGAAATGATGAGTGAAATAATGAAAGATCATGGTGGAAAAATGATTGGAAATTTAAATCCATTTCCAGTAACCAATCGCATGTGGCATTATTTACTAGAAAAGTCAGAAATACATCCTGAAACACGTTGGAAAGATCTTGGAAAAAAGAATGTAAACAAACTAGTAAATACCCTGCTAAATGACCGTTACCAAGTAAGTGGAAAAACAACTTTCAAGGAAGAGTTTGTCACTGCTGGTGGAGTTTTACTTTCTGAAATTGATTTCAAAACGATGGAGAGCAAAATACTTCCTGGATTGCATTTTGCCGGTGAAATCCTAGATATAGATGGAATTACTGGTGGTTTTAATTTTCAAGCCGCATGGACAACCGGGTTTATTGCGGGGAAGCATTCCGGAAATCGAACATTGGAAAAAAGCTAAATAAAATTAGAGGCATTTGGATTTAAGTAATACAACCGATCTTTGATAGACAGCTTAGTGAAATTACTTGGAAAGTGCGTGAAAACAGCGGGGAATTGGTGGTAAAATTCATTCATTTTTTGCTCTTGCAACGCAGGATTCATTTGTAGCACATCCAATAAAGTATGTAGGATCATTCTTTTTTCATATAGAACCGCTAAATTAATTTCACTGGTTGAAAAATCCTCCAGCCATTCCCAATAGGTTTGATTGAAGCCATTTAGCATAAAATCATACAATAAGCGATAGGACAAATACCGAATTTTTGGATAAATGTGCAATTCCGTAAGCTCCTTATCGGTCAATGAAATTTCTAGATAAATCAATTTCCCTAATTGCAATACTTTACTCTTATTCTTTTTCAAAAAATAATAGCGCAACAATAAAGAATTAGCAAAAATAAAATCTTGCAAGGATTTGTTAGATTCATGAGGCTTAACAGAAGACAGGTAGTGTACAAGTCCTTTTTCGTATTCAGGAATGGTAAAGTCTGGATCTGCCAAATACTCATAGAACCCTTCCCGAACTATTGGGAGCGAATTAAAATTTTTGAAGAATTGAAGATTAGAATTTGGATTTGTCCTTAGTGTATAAAACAATTGCCTGCCCAACAATAGTTTCTTTTCAATCGACAAGTCAGGATTAAACTGTTCCAGGAAATTATACACTGGTTTCAACTGGCCGGAATGAATGGAAAATGTAATTAAACTTTTGTATTGTCGCTCATCTGGAAAAAGACCGGAGAGAAATTGAAAATTCGTAAGTTCATTTAGTGTTTTTTCTAATTCGAACCATTCAGAATACCCCAAAAATTCAGCAAAAATATCCAAGGTATGAATGTATGGTGAATGAGCAAAACCTTCAAATAAAAAAATGCGGTAAATTGTGCTTTCCGAAACTGTTTTGTTTGTTTCCTCAAATATGAGTTGACTCAACTTTTTACAATCAAATTTTGTAATTATTTGATAAGACAACTTGTTTTCAAGTCGGAACTTTAGATTATTCAGTAAAAAGGATGATATTTTATATTTCGGTTTCGGCATTTAGAATTTGATGTTAATTCCCGTTGAGATTGAATAGTAATAATTATCTATTGGCAATGGTCGATAGGTGTCCAAATTATGATCATAATGTACTGTAAATTCAAGGTGTTTGTTCACCGAGAAAAACAAATTGGAATCAAAGAACCATCTGGGAGTTGTAAAATGACTATTCAAAGGAAATTGAACAAATGTTGCACCAGCAAAATCTATGTTTTTGGTAATTTTCAATGCGAATTTGGCTGTTAAATTCATACGGAACAGATTCCGATTTACAATCCCGAGTGAGCCAGTTGAAAAAGCATAAGAGCTTAAAAACGGATTCCATTTTTCCGACTCATAAAAAACACCAATGCCCGTATACAGATCCGATTTTCGTTTTTCCAACCAGCGCATTCTGGCATTGATTCCTACCAATGATCTTCGCTCCATTCCTTGTACTCCATTCCATTGATATTGCACAAACAAATCCGGTGAAATTTTACGAGAATCGTTATCCCTAAATCGTAACTGGAAAAAACCATTGTTTTCGAGAGCCGT
>JBIKQS010000302.1:0-3268 GCA_044349575.1 Crocinitomicaceae bacterium | reverse complement strand
CATGACCACAAGCATGCATGACATTAGAAATGGTCGATTTATAAGAAACTTCATTCTCTTCATGAATGGGAAGTGCATCCAAATCAGCTCGCAATGCAATAGCCTTCATTCCCTTATGACCTTCATTTTCAATGATTGCTACAACGCCTGTTCCCCCAACATTTTTTTGATGAGGAATATTCAACTTTGTCAGTTGTTCTGAAACAAAATTCATGGTTTCAACTTCTTGATAAGACAATTCGGGATACATGTGCAAATGCTCTCGGTATGACTTAACTTTCTCAAAAAGAACCTCCGAACGAGATTTAATATGTGAAATTAACTCAGGACTCATCAGACGAAAGTGATTGATAACCAGATACTATTAATCGAAAAGAAACATATGCCATAAGAATTCCAAAGAGAAACTTCACCAATCCAGGGGATATTTTAAGCGCTAATTTAGAACCTATATAACCGCCTAAGACGAAAGTTGCCGCTATAATTAACCCAAACTTCCAATTTACATTTCCTGTTTTCCAATAATTCATTGTAGCCAAAATCACTACTGGCATGGACAGTATAAACAAACTTGTACCTTGTGCTTGATGCTGAGTGAAGCCCAACATATAGACTAAACCAGGTACAATTACTATGCCCCCTCCAACTCCAACAAAACCACTTAAAACACCAGCTATAAGCCCAATGGTAATTAGGATAAAAATAGTTTGAGTGGTCATATAAATAACAAAAATACGATTGTTTACACAATTTCACCAATACTTTTGAGATATGTTTTTAATTGATTTTCATTTTCCTTTTTGATAATCAATAATTTATCCCCTGAATCAACAACAATAAAATCATTCAACCCATCAATTACTATTTTCTTTGAAAGGGATGAAATCACAAGATTATTTGAAGCATTGAAAAAGTGAGCATCAACATTAATGATGGAATTACCCAATTCATTGCTCGAGGTTTTCTCACTCAAACTACCCCAAGTTCCTAAATCACTCCAATCAAAATCTGTTAACACTACTGAAATCTGGTCTGATTTCTCCAATATAGCGTAGTCAATTGAAATATCCTGACACGCGGCAAAGGCTTTCTCTAATTGGTCAAGTTCATTTATTGAACCGACTGAAATATCTTCAAACAAACTGAATAATTCGCTCTGGTACTTCTCAAAAGCTGAAAGTATTGTTGATGTTTTCCAAATAAAAATACCAGAATTCCAATAGAAATTTCCAGCCACTAAAAACTCTTTTGCCTGCTCAAGTTTTGGTTTTTCTCTAAATTGAATAACCTTAGCAACATCCCCGGCATTGCGCTTAATTGATGAATCAAATTCGATGTACCCATACCCCACATCTGGTCGCGTTGGATGAATCCCAAGTGTGAGTAACTTTCCCTTTTGAGCTTCTTCAATAGCAATTGAAAGCTGGTCGTGAAATTGGTCTTCTTGTAAAATCAAGTGATCAGCTGGTGAAACTACCAATGTTGAATTTAAATCAAGGTGTTGAATTTTCAATGCAGCATACAAAATGCAAGGGGCCGTGTTTTTGCGTTGAGGCTCACAAATAATTTGCTCATCCCGAAGCATTGGCAAATGTTCCTTCACCAAGGAAAAATAAGATTTATTTGTTAAAATGTAAATTTGTTCAGCTGGAATTTGCTTGTTTAATCGTTCAAAAGTCAATTGCAGCAAGGATTTCCCCAGGCCTAGAATGTCTAAAAATTGCTTAGGTTTTTCTTCTGTTGACATAGGCCAAAACCTACTGCCAACACCTCCTGCCATGATTAATCCATACAAGTGTTCTTTGTTCATATTTCTGTGATTTTTACCTTAGCTATTGGGCTAACTAAATAATTTTTATTTGATCTAATTTCTGTGCAAAGAAATCGTTTTCTTCGTAATTCACCTTTATAAAAAATTTTATTTTGTAATAAAAAACGAGTACCATGAGGTAGATTTTCAAGTAAAAGAAGTGTATCCATGTCTGAATCAAACGTTGCCAATTCTCGAGATAAATGAACGTCACTACAAGATGATGCCTTGAGATTATGTAAGGATTTTTCAAGAGCAACACGAATATTTTCAGGGAATTCTGTATGATAAATTATAGGTTGTAAAAGTAATTTAAATTCATATTTCCATTCCGAACCATGTGGAGAAACTTTATTAGCGTACTTCTGAAACGTTATATGATGAGCAAATTCGTGTAAAGTAGTAATTAAAAAAGCGTAGGGATTCAAATTTCCATTTACAGTAATTTGAGGCAAGCGAAATTGATTTCCCGGTCTAAAATCACCCAATTTTGTACTTCTAGGCGGGACAATCTTAAATCGGACTTTATGTTGAATGAGCAAATTTGAAACGTACACCACAAAGGCCTCAGGTATATATTTAGCAAGAGCTTTTTGATAGGCGAATTGTTTTTCATTGATTGACATACAACTCAAAAATAGGAATATTATTCTTTTATATACAAAAAAATGATATTTTGAAACAGTGTAATTTAAATAACCCTTAACTTAGCAGGTATGAAATGGCTCGAAGGATTTGGAAAGTATTTTTTAATGTTGACTGTCATTTTTCGTGTTCCTAAAAAATTTTCTGTCTTCCGAAGGAGAATGTTTGACGAAATCGAGTTAATTGGCATAAATTCTATCCCACTTGTAGCGTTGATGTCTGCCTTTATTGGTGGTGTTATTTCCCTACAAACAGCTTCTAACATGACAAACCCGCTTTTGCCGACCTACACCGTAGGTTACATTACGCAATCAAGTACTATCTTAGAATTCTCACCTACCATTATTTCTTTAATTCTTGCCGGCAAAGTTGGTTCAAACATTGCCTCGGAGATTGGGACTATGCGTGTTACTGAACAAATTGATGCGCTTGAAATAATGGGAGTGAATTCCTTGAATTTTTTAGTCTTCCCTAAAGTAATTGCAGCCATGTTATTCTTTCCTATTCTTGTTATCTTTTCTATGGGATTAAGCTTGACAGGCGGTTGGATAGCGTTGGTTTTGTCAAATTTATCTTCGACAGACACTTACGTTTATGGAATCAGGTATTATTTTGAAATGGGGAATGTTTGGTACGCACTTTCAAAATGTATTGTATTTGGTTTTATAATAATTACGATTTCTTCTTACTACGGATACTACGTAAAAGGTGGATCATTAGAAGTAGGAAAATCAAGTACACAAGCTGTTGTTAGCAGTAGCGTTGCTATTTTAATTGCCAATTTCTTATTAACTCAAATGATTCTTCTTTCAT
>JBIKQS010000301.1:0-3271 GCA_044349575.1 Crocinitomicaceae bacterium | reverse complement strand
AGGTCCAAGCCATGAGGTTTTCAAGAGTTTGTATAAGGAATTACTTGGTGTTTCCTCACATGAATTGTATCATACCTGGAATGTAAAAGCGTTGAGACCTGTAGCCATGTGGCCTTATGATTTCAAAAAGGAAAACTATTCTGAATTGGGCTATATTTATGAAGGAATTACAACCTATATGGGTGATTTGTTTTTGCTGAAAAGTGGTGTTTTTACTCTTGAACAATATTTAGATGAATTTAAGGCTCAACTTCAAAAACATTTTGATAATCCCGGGAGATTTAATTATTCAGTAGCGCAATCTTCTTTTGACACTTGGCTCGATGGCTATGTTCCTGGAGCTCCAGGTAGAAAGGTCTCCATATATACCGAAGGTTGTTTGTTAGCATTTGTAACGGATGTAAAAATCAGACAAGCAACGCAAAACAAATTTGGTTTAGATGAAGTAATGAAACGCTTGTATTTTGATTTTGCCATGCAAGGAAAAGGGATTACTGAAGAAGATTACATTTCAGCTCTTGAGCATGTTTCTGGAATCTCTTTCGAATCATTTTTCAAAGAATTTGTTCACGGGACACAACCGTATGAGTCAATATTAACTGAATCACTTGATTATCTTGGACTTGAACTATTACAGAAACCCTCTGCACTTTATTCAGAAGGTCTTTTAGGTATGAAGCTTGCACCTCTTGGTAAGTCATTTCACGTTGTTGCCACGTTTTCAGGAGGACCCGCAGATCTTGGTGGAATGCGAATTGGTGATGAAATAATAGGTGTTAATGGTTTTGTTTTGAATAATGATATCGAATCTTGGTTTTCCTATTTTGATAAAGAAATAAAGGAAATCACGTTTGTTCGCGAGGGAAGAATCAAAACAGTTACACTTCCAGAGGTTCAGAGCTTTTTCTATCATACATTTTCTGTGAAATTAGTCGAAAACAGAAATACTGCTCAAGAAAAAGCCTTGAAATTGTGGATGAGGTAATATGTGATTTTATTAATAATTTAAAAAATATAATTTTGTATGTCAAACTTATTTTAATTTATGAGAAATCAATTTTTAAATGACAATAGATTAGTAATTTCAATTCTGTCTATTTGGGTTTTTATTCATTTTGTAATTCTATCTTCGCTAAATAATAGTTCTGATACAAAAGAAGGTTTTTACCCCTTGGAATCTGATTTGAGCTTAATAGAGACATATGATTTAACGGAATTTTTAGCTTATGGCATTTTTCCCGTTTTAGTATTTTTTATTACAAAGTTATTGGTAGATAACAATAATACTCGCAAATGAGATTAATTTTATTAATATTTTTTTTCAATACATTTGAACAAGTAAAACCTCAAAAAGATAATGCAGGTTTTCCTCATGATACAGGGACAGGTGCACATGGAGTTAACTTGAATATACCAAAACCTGGAGAAAATAGGTATAATATTCCAAGTCCTTTTGGTAATTTATCAAAACCTAAAACATTTAACAATCTTAATTCTAATTTGATAGGTGAAAATGCAGCAGAAACTGCTGATAAAATGGAAGAATTTGTCCGAAGCAATGTAGATAATAATACCTTTTCAAAGACTACAGCTTTTGATGCTGGTCCAAATGGTGCTAATTTAAAAAGGTTTACAGATAGCCGACATTGTTACGATAAAATTGGATTTGACCCAAGTATTAATTATTCAGCTTTGGATGAAATGTATAAAAAATGTGAAAAAGAGCATCAAAAAAATTTAATTTACAAGGCACTTTTCTTATCAATTTTTGTACTTTTTAATGGAGTTGTGATATTTCTATCTCTAGGTAAGAAATTTAAAGATTTTAAACAGAAATAGCGATCAAGAAAAAGCCTTGAAATAGTGGATGGAATAATTGGTTAACACCATTTCAAAAAGTAAAGTAATTTTACACTTTTAAGTAACAATTTCAAATGTAGAATTTTGAAGAATAAAATTTCGGTTGTCCTATTTTTGGCATGTTTTCTCATGCTTACGTCAGTTACTTTTAGTCAAGTTTGTCCAATTCTGCCAACTCCTCAAACATACAAAGAGCTTAACGAGTCGATGAGTATTGAGGGGAGCTTAACAATTGATTCTACTGGATTAACTCAGAATTGTAAAAATCAGCTCAAAGAACTTGCGTTTTCATACCATAAATTGGAAATTAAATTTAGTACTGTTCAACCACATGTAAAATTTAAAAAATTGGAAAATGTAATTGAAAATTCATACACACTTAATGTTAGTTCATCCGTTGTTGTTTCCTATTCTACTGAGGCATCCTGTTTTTATGCGATTCATTCTCTGATGCAATTAATCGAATCAAATTCAGGGAATTACCAAATTAAATATTGTTATGTTAAGGACTTTCCAAAATTTAGTTGGAGAGGATTACATTTGGATGTTTCAAGACATTTTTTTACCGTTGATGAAGTCAAAAAATTCATAGATATAATGTCCATGTATAAATTAAACACCTTTCATTGGCATTTGACGGATGATCAGGGTTGGAGAATTGAAATAAAGCAATTTCCTAAACTAACAGAAATTGGTGCCTGGAGAGATAGTACAGTTGATAATCATTATAGCACAAAGCCAAGAACTTATACAAAAGAACGGTATGGTGGTTTTTACACGCAAGAACAAATCAAAGAAATTGTTGCATATGCCTCTTCGAAATACATCACTGTTGTTCCAGAGATTGAAATGCCAGGTCATAGCAGAGCGGCCTTGGCTGCTTATCCAGAATTTGGATGTACTGGCAAACAGCAAGGTGTTGAAGGACTTTGGGGTGTTTTTGATGATATCTTTTGCGCCAAAGATGAAACCATCTTTTTTTTACAGAAAATTTTGGATGAAGTAATTGATTTATTCCCAGGGCAATACATCCATATTGGAGGAGATGAAGCGCCTAAAAAAAGATGGCAACAGTGCAATGCTTGTCAAAATATAATTTCCACGTATTATTTAAAAGATGAACATGAATTACAAAGTTATTTTATCAAAAAAATGGATGAATACCTCACTTCCAAAGGTAAAAAACTAATAGGTTGGGATGAGATTTTAGAGGGTGGACTGTCACAAAATGCTGCGGTTATGTCATGGAGAGGTTTTGATGGAGGAATTGAAGCTGCTAAACAAGAACATTATGTTGTTATGTCGCCAGGATCACATTGTTATTTTGATCATTACCAAGGTAAAAAAAATGAACCCCTGGCTATTGGTGGATATACTTCGTTGGAAAAAGTGTTCTCGTTTAAACCAATAC
>JBIKQS010000300.1:0-3273 GCA_044349575.1 Crocinitomicaceae bacterium | reverse complement strand
ACTCACTGGATTTGGTATATTTTTCCGCAATTGGATGGTTTGGTGGCAAAGCCAAGTGAAAACACAAGAAAGTTTTCAATTAAAAACGCGGCTGAAGCAATTGCTTATTATAAGCATCCCATATTGCAAAGCAGGTTACTAGAAATAACAAAGGAATTGTTAGCCCAAAAAAACAAGAACATTCAACAAATAATGGGTGAAGTTGACTCAGTAAAATTAAGATCCTGCATGACTTTATTTGATTACATTTCGGGCAATGAGATTTCTGTTTTTAGGGAGATTCTCGATCAGTATTTTTCAGGTGAAGTTGATCAAAAGACCATTGAAATACTTAAAAAAGAAATTTAAACGTAATACTATGAAAAAACTAATTCTCTCCATCGTCTTCTCCTCCTCCATCCTTTTTTCCTTTGGTCAAGTGGATCAGGCATACAGAAACAAGGTAAAGCTTTTAATGCAAGCCTCTGGCGGAAAGGACGCCTATGATGCTGCAATTTTGCAAATGTTCACCATGTATCGCCAACAATACCCAAAGGTTCCTGAACAATTTTGGACGGAGTTTAAAGAAGAATTTATTAATATCTCAACGGATGAATTGGTAGTTCTTTTTGCCCCTGTTTATGCACGCCATCTCACCTCTAAAGACCTTGACGATATAATTACGTTTTACCAAACCCCTGCTGGAAAAAAATTAGCGAGTTCCCAAGGGGCAATTACGGCAGAATCTATGAGTGTAGGACAAGATTGGGGGGCTGTTTTAGGTGAAAAAGTACTTAAAAAGATACAAGAGAAAGGGTATTAATTAGGGTCAATTTATTAACCGATGAGGATAAAAACAAATTAGTCACAATTTGTGGGATAGTTTCTATTTTTAGCTGACGTGATAGAAATTGTAGGATCAAATTCTAGAATTTTACGAATGGCTTCTCCAATTATTTCCAAGTCTCGTTCAACTGCACGTTGCAATAGTATATCTGATTGAAATGAATTGAAGTTATTATTGGTCTTTGTTTTAACGATTTCAATTTCTTGAATAACACTTTCGATATCAAGTAAAAACTTAGCAATCTAAAGCTGCATACAATTCTACTTTTGAGCGCTCAATTTCATCAATTAAAATCGGATTTTTTAATGATTTCTTAGAAACTAAATCAACTTTTTTACCAGTTAAAATTTCAAGTTGTTTAAGAAATTCAAAGTAGTTATCGGCATAATCTAACATATCAATTTCATCTGAAAACGGCACTAAGAAATCTTAATCGCTTTCCGCATGCATTGCTTTTTTAATCGCTGAACCGAAAATCGCAAAAGACTCTACCCGATGCGTTTTGCATAGCGCAATTAATTCTGGTATTTTGTCTTCAATCAGCTTGATCATTTCATTTCAAAGACAGGCATTTTTCTAAAAACAATTGAAAATCACACAGCCTATTGCATTCCCCCCAACATTCCCAACCTTTGCACTATGTCTGGAAATTCATTTGGAAAAAATTTTACGTTAACCACCTTTGGTGAGTCACATGGAGCAGCTATTGGTGGCGTAATTGACGGTGTTCCGGCTAATTTTCAATTGGATTTGGAGAAAATTTATTTAGGACAGTAGAAAACTTGATATTCGGAGTACAAGGAATTTCAATGATTTGATTCAACTGATGAACTTCGAGGGTTGAACTTAAAATCCCTCACCAGCTTTTGTTAAACAAACCCGAATAACAACTCGTTTATCATCATAATACCGATTATTATTTAATCTTTTTATTCGACAGAACGATATTTTTCGCTAACTTAAATTGAAAATTGTCGAAATGGAATTAATTAATAATAAAGATTTACAGTCTAAAATATTCACTATTCGGGGGATCCAAGTTATGTTGGACAGAGATTTAGCGGAATTATTTAATGTGGAAGTCAAAAGACTGAATGAACAGGTTAAGCGAAATATTGATCGTTTTCCTGAAAATTTTAGATTCTCTTTAATTGATCACGAAAAAAATGAACTGGTCGCAATTTGCGACCGGTTCAAAAGTTTAAAATATTCAAGTAATAATTCATTTGCATTTACCGAACAAGGAGTTGCAATGCTACATGAAAAAGGAATTTTTGAAAATGAATACATCAAATTCATGGAATTAAATGGGTTTGATGATTTAACATTAGATGATGATTAAATGGTTGAAACCATTTTGAATTCCAATTTGTACCCCCATAGGTGCGGTATTAATCCCACGCCTGTGGGTAACACCACGGACATTAAAAATTTCAAAAATCCCGCCAAAACGAAAAACCACCGCAAACCGGGGTGGTTTGGTATACATTATCACGAACAAGTTGTCCATGGAATTCCACAAATCCATTGATTTGAGATCCAACCTGTCATTCCGTTAAATGAAATTTTGACCCAAGACCCGCAAAGATCAAGAACTCTCAAACCGTAGGATTCTTTTGTGATTTTACCAACGGATTTTCCATTTTCAGGAGAATCTAATATTTCAATAGTTTGACTACCATAGTTTCTAGTCCCTACGGAAATTACAGAACGATGTATCCATCCTTCGCCACCCGGTAAAGCAATGTCACTATCGTTTCCTGGACTTTGAATACCTCCTTGAATTCTAAACCAACCATTTGATTGTTCAACTATTTCAAAAGCACATCCATCAGGATATTCAGATTGACTAATTGTTGCAATCACTTTTCCCCCTGGACTATTACGAATGTTTGTTCCAGATTGGTCTGGATCATCCCATGTTACTATAAGGCGGCTTGCATCACAGTTCCTTTCTTCTTTCGCTTCTAAATTTTCACTTTTTGAAGCTGAACTTTCTGAATTTGATTCAGTCGTTTCTTTAATTGTTTCCAGATTGGAAGAAGCAGTAGAATTATCGGCTTGTTTATTACCACAAGATACCAAGAAGGCTATAGATATAGAAATAAGTATTTTTTTCATAATTAATAACTTTTCGTTGACTGATTAAAATTCAAAAGTTTAGATGAAACTACTTTCTTATTTGATAATTTAATCTCTTTAAGATTATAAAAACCACTTTGAGATGGAATAAAAGAGATTTGAGTTTCTTCCTCTGTATTTTTGTTTGACATAGAAATTCCACCATCATCGCTGTAAGATTTTTGAGCAGAATATATTACTTTTAAACTATTCTTATATACACCTACAATAACGCGATTAGTTTCAGAAATCCCCATATTTGAATATCCCCCTGAAAAGCTTAAACAATAGTTATTAGGTCCAAATAAATAATAGCTTTCTAAGTT
>JBIKQS010000299.1:0-3281 GCA_044349575.1 Crocinitomicaceae bacterium | reverse complement strand
TGCCTCAACATGTATAACCGGAATATGGATTTTTGCAGCCGCCAATGAACCAGCAATGGTTGAGTTAGTATCACCATAAACCAAAACGGCATCCGGTTTTTCATTCAAGAAAATTTGCTCTAAACCTTCAATCATTTTTGCCGTTTGTACTCCGTGAGAACCACTTCCTACTGAAAGATTGTATTTTGGTTTTGGTATTCCAAGCTCTTCAAAGAAAACTTGCGACATATTATCATCATAATGTTGTCCAGTATGTACAAGAATTTCTTCCAACTCATCTGAAAATTTCTTTTCAATTGCTCTACTCAGTGCACTTGCTTTAATAATTTGAGGTCTGGCACCAATTATTGTAATTATTTTCTTTTTCATGTAAGTAAGAATTAAATCATTCCATTATCGACAAAGCTAAAGTATAAATTATCTGCTACGATAATATGGTCAAGGATACTGATGTCAACACATTTCCCAAATTCTTTAAGGTTTTTTGTCAAATTAATATCTGCTTCACTTGGTTTCACATTTCCACTGGGATGATTGTGTGCTAGAATCAACGCTGTTGAGTTTAGTAAAATAGCCTCTTTAAAGATTATTCTACCATCAGCAATTGTAGCTGTTATGCCACCTTTTGAGATACATTTTTGGTCTAGAACTACATTGGAATTATTTAAAAACAATACATGAAACTCCTCATGTTTCAAATCATGAAAGGATCCTTTCATTAGGTCAAAAGCTATTTTTGATTGTGTTATTTTAACTTTAGAAGAAATTTGATTATCACATCTACTACTTAATTCCAATGCGGATAAAATTGCAATTGCTTTAGCCTTTCCTAGACCTCGAATTTTCATCAATTGTTGGAGTTCTAATTTGCGAATTTTATCCAGCGAGTAATTATTTTCCTCTAATATGGATTGGGCAATATGAAAGGCAGAAGCATCCTTTGTTCCATTTCCAATAATTATAGCCAATAACTCTGCATCCGTTAATGACTTTCGTCCTCTTGAATAAAATTTTTCACGTGGTCTATCTTGCACAGACCATCTGTTAATGGGCATTGACATGTCTACTTGTTTATATTGAAGTTAAGAATTTTTAATTTGATTTCCTAATCTCGCCACATTTTGATAGCTTTGTAAAAAAATAAAATGAAAGCAAAAATTACCACGAATAAAGGCGAAATGATAGCAGAGTTATACGTTAACGAAACTCCTATCGCTGCAAACAATTTCATCAAACTTGCCAATGAAGGTTTTTATAATGGTTTGAAATGGCATCGTGTTCTACCTGATTTTGTAATTCAAGGTGGTTGTCCAAATTCGCGTGAAGGTGCAAGTGGAATGCCAGGAACTGGTGGGCCTGGTTATCAAATCCCATGTGAGGTTTCAGCAGAAAAACAGTATCATGAAAAAGGAGTTCTCTCTATGGCACATGCAGGAAGAAATACAGGTGGCTCTCAATTTTTCGTATGTCATTCACGCAACAATACATCACACTTAGATGGAAATCATACGTGTTTCGGAAAAGTTGTAGAAGGATTAGAGGTAATTGATAACATTCGTCAAGGAGACTCAATTGACAGTGTAGAAATCATTGACTAATAAGTCAAATTTACAATAGATTTTTTAGTATCAAATAGCTAATTGCATAAAAAGCAATAATGCTAATGATTAATGAGCCAACATTGGTAAATCCCTTTTTTCGGTAGTATAGATAGTTGAAAACGCCTATAACAATTGCAGGGAATAGAGATACAAATAGTGGATTATTGAAACTCACTTTAGAAATAGGAATGGGTGCTTAGGTAATTAGAAACATAATCCGCTATACCGTCTTCAAGTGAAGTAAATTCTTTTGTATAACCTGCCATTCGTAGTTTAGTCATATTTGCCTCCGTGAAATACTGATATTTATCGCGGATATCTTCTGGGGTATCAATAAAATCTATTGCTACTGTTTCATCTAAACTTTTGAATGTATTTGTCACTAAATCTAGAAAGGTACGCGCCTTCCCTGAACCTAGATTGTAAATTCCGGAAGTTGGTTTTTCAGCCTTAAGAAATAGACAAACATCAACTAAATCCTTCACATATATAAAATCACGCAGTTGCTCACCATCTTTAAAATCTGGATTATGAGAGCGAAATAGTTTTACACTTCCTTTTTCCCGAATTTGATTGAATGAATGAAAAATAACACTTGCCATTCTTCCTTTGTGGTATTCATTAGGCCCATAAACATTAAAAAACTTCAATCCTGCCCAAAATGGAGGTTGGTTGATTTGACTTAATGCCCATTTATCAAACTCATTTTTTGAATCACCATACGGATTAAGAGGTGTCAATTTGGGAATAGTCAGATGATCATCCTCATACCCATGCTCACCGAGTCCATAAGTTGCAGCTGAACTAGCATAAACTAATGGAATAGAATTGGTTGTACAATAAGTCCAAATATTTTGCGAGTACAAAACGTTTAATTCATCAAAGATTTCCTTATTGAATTCAGTTGTATCAGTCCGAGCACCAATGTGGTAAACGAAATGAATTTCAGGTTTTTCCTGAGTTAACCATGAAAAGAAATTAGAACGATCAATCTTTTGGTGGTATTTTTTATCTTCAAGATTATTATTTTTTTCTGAATTTGAAAAATCATCAACAAGCACTAAATCATTAATACCTAGCCGATTCAGTTGACTCACCAAACAACTACCAATAAACCCTGCTGCACCAGTTACGACAATCATTTAATCTTATTAAAATAAGCCATGAATTTCAGCATCAATAGAATTGATAATTTTTCCGAGATCTTCTTGATTTTCAGGAAAACGGTTATGATCAATATCAATGATTAGAAGCTTTCCCTTATCATATGTTGAAATCCATGCTTCGTAGCGCTCATTCAACCTTTTCAAATAATCCAATCGAATGCTTTCTTCATAATCTCTTCCTCGCTTGTTTATTTGCTCAACTAAAGTTGGGATACTCGCTCTTAAATAAATTAATAAATCAGGTGGATTCACGAATGAATCCATCAAATTGAACAACGAAAAATAGTTTTCAAAATCGCGGGTGGTCATTAAACCCATAGAATGAAGGTTGGGAGCAAAAATATATGCGTCTTCGTAAATTGTTCTATCTTGGATTACATTCCTTTTGTTAAGATTAATTTCTTGAATTTGGGTAAAACGACTATTTAGATAATAAACTTGAAGGTTGAAGGACCAACGTTGCATCTCTTCATAAAAGTCATTCAGATAGGGATTTTGCTCTACGTCCTCAAAA
>JBIKQS010000048.1:0-10862 GCA_044349575.1 Crocinitomicaceae bacterium | reverse complement strand
AAGAGGAAGATGATTTCCCGGTGGTAAATACCAAATCGGACACAATTATCATTGGGGATGATTTCAATGGATTTGAATACAAAATGGCTAAGTGTTGTCACCCAATCCCCGGAGACAAAGTATTTGGTTTTATAAGCATTTCAGAAGGAATCAAAATTCATCGATTCAATTGTCCAAATGCCGAGAATATGATGTCGAAAATGGCTTATCGTTGTATTAAAGCGCAATGGAAATCAGATAAATTGGTTGAACGCGAAGCAGCCATTAAAATCATGGGAATTGACCAACTTGGTTTGGTAAATAAGTTAACCGAAATTATTTCGAAAGAAAATAATGTCAATATGAAATCAATTTCCTTTGACACCGAAGACGGGATTTTTGAAGGAAGAATAAAGGTAATGGTATACGATACCGAACATCTGGAACTACTCATGCAAAAATTCGAACAAGTGGAAGGTGTTCAGAACGTGTCGAGATGGGACAAAGAGGAAAAACTAGATTAGGGTCAATTAAACATTCAAAAATTTAGTTCAAATTATAAAACACAATCTTTCTCACCGTAATTGTATTATTCTGCGGATTGATGAGATACACAATATGAAATCCATTGAAATGGATAACCGAAACACATTTAAACAATTAGGGACGGGATTAATCCCGTCCCTAATTGAAGAATCACACATTAAAAATGGTTTCAACCATTTATCATTGCAACACAATCTTCCTCACCGTAACTGTATTTCCTTGTGCATCAATTAAATGAACGAAATACAAACCGTTTCCTGTCCAAGTGCTTAGATCCACATAAAATTGCGCTTGATTGATTAAGCTTTGGAAAACTTGTTGCCCAGCGTTATTTTCAATTTTAATGCTATATCCTGCCATAGCTGCAAAGTTTCCATTATCAATGGTGATGTGATCACTTGCCGGGTTTGGATAAATCAAAATGGTATTTTCGTTGTTTGGAGCCGGCAAACTCAAAGTAGTATTAATGATTAAGGTGTCAGTTACTGTGGTTAAACACGTATCTCCAATAATAATTTGAGCGACATCAGATGTATCAATACAACCACCTGCATTTACAATTGCTCTGAAAGGTTGGTTGTGGTTGGAAACAGTGGTATTTGTAACAGTCATTGTATTACTAGTTACTCCAGAATATGTTGAATTGTTTATTAAACTTACCCAACCAGTATTTAGTGGATTACTTTGCCATTGATAAGTGCTGCCAGAAGCTGTATTAATTGTAAATTGAGCGTTTGTACCAACATTTACAGAAGCATTTGAAGGTTGTACGGTTATTCCATTTCCAGCGCAACCATTGTATAAAGTTGTAATTTCCTGTTGGGTAAGAGCACGATTCCATAATCCAAAATCGTCCATTAGTCCGTTCATAAAATTACAATTACATAAGTATCCTTGTTTACCGAAAAAAAGTTGGTTAATGTCACCATTTGAACTTGGTATAAAAGGATAAGATTGTTGTCCAGCAAAAGTTCCATTGATATAAAAATTTGCATTGTTTGTGCTAAAGTCATAAACTACAGCAAAATGATTCCATTGATTAAATGTTATAGAACTTACTGAAACAGTCCAAAATGCGTTCGGAAAATTTGCTAGTTCAAGCCCTATCTTATTTTGATTGTAAATCGAAAAAATATAAACATCATTTGAATTCGTTCCATATCCTGTTCCTTTTGATAAAATATTTAATTCTTGTAAATTGGTTTGGTTTGGTTTTACCCAGACAGCAAAAGAAAATGAATTACCTTGATTTGGAAAATTTAGTATTGTATTATGATTTATTGATATAAAATCATTAACCCCATCAAAACTATACGCTTTATTTGCTACCCCAAATCGATCTGTGGTCAACGTCGCTCCATTCACTGTGCCGTTATTCCCATTCCCGCTTTCATCGTTGGCATTTCCGTTAAAGGGCCACCAACCTACTAATCCATTTGTAGGAACATAACTAGGCACTTGTGCCATCACATGAGCAGTCATACAAAGCCCAACTGCAATGGCTGAAAATAAACTTTTATTCATTTTTAAAGTTTTAGTTTCACTCGCCCCGCAGTGAGTTTACACAAATAAAAAAGCGTGGGACAGTTGCCTTAGCTTGTACCGATGGGAGTCGAAGCCCAGTAAGACAAAGCAAAGCAACGCCCACGCCAATGGCATGAGCGCTTAACTTTAACTTCCCTGTCTTACATAGAATTTCGACTTTTACGGCACAGGACGTTTAGCAAACGCTATTTTTTTTACAATAACCAAATACTCCACTGAGTATTTCCCTACGGGCTGATGAAAATAGATTCTATTTTATCAGGGTTATCCTGACATTTTTTAATTTAAAAAATCGTCATGGATTAATTTTCCCCGTTGGGATAGAACAAATGTATAGAAAATTTCACAAAGGTAAAAGTGAGCGTGTTTTAGAATATTTTTCGTATATTAGAGTTATGGATAAAAAATCAGCCATTCAGCTTTTTAATAAAAATGAAAAAACCGACCACATAAAAAGCAAAGGATAAAATCATCAAAACACCACCCATTTTGAAAATCAACAAATCCCCTCTCCTCTCTTTTCTTCAAGAAAACATGGAGAAACCTATACAAGGTCAACCGTTTCAGACTAAAATTCTACTTACCTTTTTAATCTCGGCATTTTCATTGATCTGCATCAATTACTTTGGCAGCTTGGAAAAGCTATTGATTTTTATCCAGCAAATTGGTCTTGGAAAACCATTCGCACCAATTACCACTACCATTACCACTTTTCCTGATTTTCAATTAGTAGATCTCATTTATTGGGCTCTTTGTTCCTTTTTCTTTTATTTTTTAGTGCCTATTTCTATCATCAAATGGGGATTCAAAGAAAACCTTTCCGATTATGGACTTAGCCTCAAGGGTTTTTCATCCGGAATTTCGATTTACCTCCTCTTTTTATTATTCATGCTTCCGCTGGTATGGCTAGTTTCTTACACCGATCAATTTCAACATACTTATCCCTTCTACAAACTAGAATATAGCAATTCTTCCTACAAACATTTACTGGTTTGGGAATGCTTTTATTTTTTACAATTTGTTGGTTTAGAGTTCTTTTTCCGTGGCTTTATGGTTCATGCACTCAAAAAACAGTTTGGTTTCTATTCCATTTTTGTGATGATGATTCCGTATTGCATGATTCATTTTGGCAAACCGCTACCTGAGACAATTGGTGCCATTTTCGCCGGAATAATTTTAGGTGCCTTAAGTTTAAAATCTAATTCCATTTGGCTGGGAGTTTTACTCCACTTTTCGGTAGCAATAGCCATGGATTGCTTTTCGATAGTGCATAGATGATTGGTTTTAGGTTTTGAGTCACCCTCATCAATCGTCCCTCAAGGGAGGAAGATTTGTTTCCCTCATCGAGGAGGGATTAAGGGAGGTGAAATACTATTTTATGAAATTATAACCAAGTATTTTAAACCTCAATTCTCATTCATTGGACAAGGTAAATCTAATAAAAACCCAAGGTCAATACATGAAACCAGCGATCCTCTGTAAACAGACAATAAAAAGCCCCAATACTTATAATAAAAACACTTGCGTGATAGGTTATCACAAACAAAGGATCGTTTTTCTTGTAAAGCCAAACAAATAAAGGCAGACAAAATAAGGGAATGACCAACATCCAGGCCCAAAAGAAGGTGAAATGAACGGGGATTTGATACTGCATGTATTTTTGAATCGATAAAATTTTAATTGGCGCATGCAATATCCAACTTCGCATAACAATTATCTCATGATTGTTTCTGTACAAACCAAAATTCTGAGATTGAACCCAAAGTTTCTCTGGTCTTGATGTTTCAATTAATGAAATTTGAGCATTTCCAACACTCGAATACACTTCTTTGGAATACCGTTCAACTTTTTCAACCGATCGATGATTCGGAAGTAATAAATCGAGAAACATAGCGAGTGCCAATACGATTCCTACAATACAAACTACTTTATTCAATTGCCAGCGCCAACCTGAACGTAGTTTCTTAAAATAATTGGCTATTGCTTTTTCTTGATATTGCTTATTCTCCTCGTATTTTGCGCGCGCTTTTTTTACCTTATCCTCCCACGATTCATCAGGTCGTGTCCGTCTTTTTGAATAATCTCCAACTTTAGGTTGCGCTATTTTTTTCTTGCCCGTTAATACTTCATAGGCCTCTTGAATGAGTAAGAATTTTTCCTGCGCTCCCGGACTATCGTTGCGATCAGGATGGTAATGAAAAGCTAATTTTCGATAACTTCGTTTAATTTCATCAAGACTCGCATTTTCAGTTAACCCCAATAGTTGGTAATACTTTCTCATCCTCTCAAATTCAATTGATTAACCGTTGCTTTGCGATCAATTTTTCCACTTTTTGTGTACACAAAGCTATTCAGAAAAAAAACTTTACGCGGTTTTTTAACTCCTAAAAAATCAAAATCAAAGGAAACCTTTGAAACAGAAGATTCAATGCATAAAATCAATTTTTCACCTAAATATGAATCTGGAATTCCGTACACAAAAAATGGCGTTTCCACTAATTTAGAGAGTTCATTTTCAATTTCTTCTACATGAATCTTTACTCCACCTGAATTTACAACGAAGTCGTTCCTTCCTAACCATTTAAAACGATATGAATCAATAAGTTCAACTATGTCGGTAGTTTCAAATGGTTCTGATCTAAGTGCTGGATAATGAATCCGCAATGTTTGATTTTCCCCGTATTCAAAATGAATTCCTGGCATCGCTTGGTAATATTCATCCGTTTGAAAACCCACTTTTTTTAGCGCTACATGACTTGCCGTTTCTGTCATTCCATAGCCATGATACACTGTGATTTTTTCTTCTTTCAACCAGGAAACAAGTTTTTCATTCATGGGCGATCCACCCACTAGTACGTGTTGAAAAGCTCGTACTTTATCGATTGTATCATGCATCATGTTGGTCAATTGCATGGGTGTAATCGCAATAAAATCAATGTTTTCAGTAAATTCAAACAAAGGATTAGACGAAGCCTGAATTACATATAATTTCATCTTTGACTCAATGGCTCGAACAAGCATCATTTTCCCTCCAATGGTAGAAAGGGGCAAACACAAAAGAGCATGGGTATTCTCGCTCAAGTTAAAATAATGAATTGTGTTCTTTGCTGAAAATAGCAAACCACTTTTGCTGAGGCTTATTTCTTTGGGTTTGCCTGTTGAACCTGATGTCTGCGCAGAAATTCCAGGTGAATCTGAACTCCATTCTGTGATAAAAGCATCGACTTCATCTTTTACCTCTGAATTAACCCATATATTTTCGGAAACCTTTTGCACGGAGTAAAATTACCTAATACTGCATCTATTCAATAGGTCTTCCAATAAAGTTATTAATATCCGAGTGTCATTAAGGAATACATACGAGCGTGTCATAGTAAGGCGAAAATCCAGCCCAAATGCCAACTGCCGGACCAACAAGATTTGTTTTCACATTAATAGGCGCAGCGAAAGGGCTTCCTTGATTATTAATTTGTTCTCTTCTTGTTCTAAAAAACTCATAAATCTCATATTCAATTTTTGAAAAACGAATGACCACAGTATCGAATTTTCGATAATACCGCTTGAATTCCTCAAGATGCGTGGTATCCCTTCGTTTTAAAGGATTTGAATAATCAAGGGTGCGATAAGTTCCATTCCAAAATTTATCTCGTATATAGCCCCCACCAGGACGCCTGAAATACGTATCAATCGGTTCACCTTGATACAAATGGATTCTTTTTGCTTCCCAAAAATAGGCGTCATTCACCGAAGGTGGATCTGTGAAATTAGCTACTGAAGTTCCGTATTCAGCATTTTCAGTACTCGGATTCCAGTATAAATTCGAAAAACCCATTGGATTCAACAAGGATGTCTCACCATAAATAGACCTGCCCTCATGTCGCACAGAAAGCTTGTGAGTTTTACCCAGTTTACCCACAAAATTAGAATCCAAGGTTGAATAAACTTTGATCGACAAAAACAGGGCTTCCTCAGGACTAATTTCCAAAATTTCACATACACGATAGATACTTTCAGAAGGTAAATCCGACATATTCATAGGAAATAACTGAACCGAGTCAGCATCAATTGTCATAAAAACCTCTGCATCCGAAATAAAGGAATTCAAATAAGAGCTTAAATCAGTTGGCGCATAAATATACTGGGTGCGAGAAAGCAAAACAACCGGTAATTGATTTGTGTAGATACGACCTTCAACCACAATTTTCTCCTCGTTTTGAGGAATATCTATGTTGACTTCTTTTGTACAAGAAAAAAACAAGAAACACAGAGAAATAAATAGGATGTATGATTTCAAATGATGTAAGTTCTATTTGTACGAAATTACAAAAATATCTTCATCGTTTTTTTTAAAAAATTTTTCTTCTCTGGCAAAAGCCTCTAGTCCGGTTGGCGATTGCAATTTTTTCAAGGTCGTTTGTGCTTGAATTAATTTGGTCTTCGTAACTTCTCGTTGCTCTTGCAATTCATTCAACTTTATATTTTGCTTAATCAAATGAAAAATATCCCAATCATCTAGTAATAAAGCATACAAAACAAAAATCACACTCGTTATCAAGAATTTGTTTTTGATCCAGGAAAGAAACTTAAGCTTCAAAACTACCATGACTCAAAGTTAAAATTTAACCAAACGTAAATTACTAGTTCTAATTTGAACTTTTTAAGATTAAATTGTTAAACAGTTGTTTCGATGCAATAAACAAATCAATGGAATTGAACTTTTAGATAATAATTTAAAAAAAGTGAAGTTCTATTTCAAATTATTCACTTATTTTTACAATCTAAAAAAACAAAATGAACTTACACGAATATCAAGGAAAGCAAATTTTAAAATCATTTGGAGTAGCTATTCAAGAAGGAATAGTTGTAGACAAAGTGGAAGACGCGAAAGCAGCAGCATTGAAGTTAACTGAAGATACAGGAACGTCTTGGTATGTTGTGAAAGCTCAAATTCATGCCGGTGGTCGTGGTAAGGGGAAAGTCACTGAAACAGGATCACCCGGAGTTGTATTAGCGAAAGGAATTGATCAAATTGAAGAAAAAGTTCAAGGAATTCTTGGTGGACATTTGGTAACACTTCAAACCAGTGCTACAGGAAAAAAAGTTAATAAAGTTCTTATAGCTCAAGATGTATATTATCCAGGTGAATCAGATCCTAGCGAATTTTACATGTCCGTTCTACTAGACAGAGAAAAAGCGTGTAACGTAATTATCTATTCAACGGAAGGAGGAATGGATATTGAACATGTAGCAGAACATACACCTCATTTGATTTTCAAAGAACACATCGATCCACGAGTAGGATTACAAGGATTTCAGGCAAGAAAAATTGCTTTTAACCTTGGTCTTTCTGGAGAGGCTTTCAAACAAATGACAAAATTTGTTACTGCACTTTACAAAGCATATGACGGTATTGATGCGTCTATGTTTGAAATTAATCCAGTTCTTAAAACATCTGATAATAAAATTATTGCTGTAGATTCAAAAGTAACTTTAGACGGAAACGGTTTGATGCGTCACCCTGACTATTTGGCAATGCGTGATGTTACAGAAGAAGATCCAACAGAGGTTGAAGCAGGAGAAGCCGGATTAAATTTTGTAAAATTAGATGGGAATGTGGGTTGTATGGTAAACGGCGCAGGTTTAGCTATGGCAACAATGGATATTATCAAATTATCTGGCGGAAATCCGGCTAACTTTTTAGATGTGGGTGGAACAGCAAATGCTGAACGTGTAGAGAAAGCATTTAAAATCATTTTAAAAGATCCAAACGTTAAAGCAATTCTTATCAATATTTTCGGTGGAATTGTACGTTGTGACCGCGTTGCACAAGGAGTTGTTGACGCATACAAAAACATGGGATCTATTCCAGTTCCAATCATTGTTAGATTGCAAGGAACCAACGCTGAGGAAGCTAAAAAACTTATTGATGATTCCGGATTAAATGTTCATTCTGCAGTTCTATTACAAGAGGCAGCAGATAAAGTGAAAGAAGTTTTAGTTTAGTAGATCAACGAACTATATAGAAAGCCGGTTTTGCCGGCTTTTTTGTTTAAAAAATAGTGAATATGCTCAAAATCGATATGCATTCGCACATTATTCCAAAACATTTACCCAATTGGGTTGATAAATTTGGTTACGGTGATTTCATTTATCTTAATCATGTTGAAGATGGAGTGGCGGACATGATGCAAGGTGGGCGTTTTTTTCGACGTATAAAGGAAAATTGTTGGAACGAGGATTTGAGAATTGATGAATATGCTAATTTTCACACACAAGTTCAAGTAGTTTGTACAATTCCAGTCTTATTTTCCTATTGGGCGAAGCCTGCAGATTGTGAGGAATTATCTAAATTCTTGAATGATCATATTGCAGATCTTGTTTCCAGATATCCCAAAAATTACATTGGACTCGGGACTATCCCAATGCAGGATACTGAAACTGCCATTCGCGAATTAAAGAGATGCAAAGAAATTGGGTTAGTCGGAATACAAATTGGTTCAAATATCAATACAGAAAATTTAAGTGAAGATAAATTCTTCCCCATTTTTGAAGCGTGTCAGGAACTAAATATGGCAGTAATGATTCACCCTTGGCAAATGATGGGTTTTGATCAACTCCAAAAATATTGGCTACCCTGGTTAGTTGGAATGCCGGCAGAGACATCCCGTGCAGCTTGTTCATTAATTTTTGGCGGTGTAATGGAAAGACTTCCTAAGTTACGAATCTGTTTTTCACACGCCGGTGGATCTTTTTTACCAACCATAGGTAGAATTGAACACGGTTTCAATTGCAGACCTGATTTAGTAGCTATTGACAATCCGGTAAATCCACGAACTTATATTGGAAAATTTTGGGTAGATTGCATCACACACGATATCGATGCACTCAAGTATATTCTCAATTTGCAAGGAAGCAGAAAAGTGTGCTTGGGATCAGATTATCCTTTTCCTCTTGGTGATTTAGAAATCGGAAAGTTTATTGAAGAAAGTAATTTACCAAAAGAGGATATTGAAAATATCTTTTATCAATCATCACTTGATTGGTTAGATTTAAAAATCGAGCAATTTTTATAGGCTACATCCTGGAATTTAATCCAACACAGGAATTAGTTAAACTAAAAAAGGTCAACTTTCGCTGACCTTTTCATTAATCCATGTGAAGAATTTATTCTTTTACAAATTTCACTTTCTCAACACCACTTGCGTGATATACGTTTACAAAGTAAATTCCTGAATTCAAATTAGAAACATCAAACGTTGTATTCGCATTCCCAACCATTGATTTCGTTGCAATTGTTTTACCTTCAATATTTGTAATTGAAATAGAAGACGCCTTCATTGAAGCTGTAACTCCCTCAATTGTAATATTTGTAGAAGATGGATTCGGTGAAACAGTAATTGGTGCAATGATTTGCTCAATAGTTCCTGCTGTTCCTAAAACAATTCTGTAGCCACTGAATGAAGTTGGAACTTCTACTGCTTGCTCACCAAGAAAAGGAATAGTAACTAAAACAGTTGCCGTAATATCAATGGTCAAAGGATAAGTTCCTGCTGTTCCATTTGTTCCAAACACATTGGCACAACCGTTTGCACCACCGTCATACGTACAGTTCGCAAGATTACACGCATAATCAAATCCTGTTGGTAAACCACCTACTCCATTTACGACAAAACCTTGAATTGGACTACCAATAAATCCTTGAGCTGTTGGATCACTACCTGCAACCTCAGCAGTAACAGTACTAGGAACTTTAAAGTTCAAATCTGTACTGTAAAATACATTTACTAATCCTGGAGGAAAGTTTTGGGTCGTATCTGGCCAAACACCATACGAAGAATCAGCATAATTAGCACCAGGAGTACATGACTGAGCGGAAACAGCGAAATTCAACGCCGTCAATGTAAAAATAGAAAGTAATAATTTTTTCATAGTTAATAATTAATTTTAATCAAAGATAGAAAAAATATGCAAATCTCAGCACGAAAATAACAAAAACATAGGTATACGGGAAAGACTTTTTTATCCGTTAATTCAAATTAAATATGTTATTAAGGTGAAATAACTATTTTTGTTTAAAATTTAAAAAATGGCGAACAATTTATTAAAAGGTAAAAAAGGGATAATTTTCGGTGCGCTCAATGATCAATCTATCGCATGGAAAGTAGCAGAAAGAGCACATGAAGAAGGGGCAGAATTTGTTTTGACCAATGCACCTATTGCAATGAGAATGGGTGAAATAAATGGATTAGCAGAAAAAACTGGAAGCAAAATTATTCCTGCTGATGCAACTAGCATTGAAGATTTAGAAAATCTTGTAACCCAATCTACTGAAATACTAGGAGGTAAATTAGACTTCGTTTTACATTCAATTGGAATGTCACCCAATGTGAGAAAAGGAAAACATTACACGGAGAGTAATTACCAATTTTACAATCAAACGATGGATGTTTCTGCCATCTCACTTCATAAAACCTTGGCAACATTATACAAACACGATGCTTTAAACGAATGGGCTTCTGTTGTTGCTTTGACGTATATTGCCGCTCAGCGAATCTTCCCAGACTACAACGACATGGCTGATGCAAAATCTTTATTAGAATCAATAACTCGATCTTTTGGCTATCATTACGGTATTAAAAATAAAGTACGCGTAAACACAATTTCTCAATCGCCTACGGTAACCACTGCCGGACAAGGAATCAAGGGATTTACGGAATTCATTAATTTTTCGGAACAAATGTCTCCACTAGGAAATGCCCCTGCCGTTGCATGTGCAGATTATTGTATTTCTA
>JBIKQS010000047.1:0-10875 GCA_044349575.1 Crocinitomicaceae bacterium | reverse complement strand
GCAATTTTTATAGACCCGATTTTTTTAAAGTCTTTACCGGCGAAGGAAATAATTTATGGCTATGCTGAAATGTTAAAACATGCGTTGATTCGCGACAAAAATCTGTGGGAAGAAATTAAGTTCATACGAAATGATGAAGATTTAACAACTACAGCTATTTTATTGAAATCGATTAAAATAAAGGTTACTATTATTGATGAGGATCCGTTAGAAGGTGGATTGCGAAAAATACTAAATTTCGGACACACAATTGGACATGGCTTGGAGGGATATTTCTTGGGTAAAACAAATTTAGCTCACGGACATTGTGTGGCGCTTGGACTCTGCGCAGAATCTTATTTATCATGGCAAAAAGGACTTTTGTCAAAGGATGAATATATCGATATCGAAAATTGTATTCGTCGTTCGTTTCATTTTATTTCAATCACAGCAGAAGAAATTACCGAAATTATAAAACTCATTCACAACGATAAGAAAAATTCAAATGATCAAATAAAGTGCAGCCTACTTTCTGGAATAGGTTCTTGCTTATACGATCAGGCGGTAACTGAGGATGAAATTGCAAATTCTTTGTTCCATTTAAACTTGTTGGCTAGTTCAGTGAATTGAAAAGATGTTCAAAACATAACATTGAACACATTTTATTTATTTCCACTTTTTCCTTGACGCTTCGGCAGGCTCTGTACGAGTTCAAAGTAGAGTACCTCCAAAGGACCGATGTAAAGCAGCCACGAAGTGAACCAGCGAAGCTAATAAAATCAAGATTTTGGATTTTTCTGGGTTCGGCGAAATATTTTCTATTCATAATTATTCTGCCCTAACCCTTTTCTGCCCCTTCTGAGTATCTATTTTATCAGTGATCCTTCGGCTTCATCTAAAACCACGAAACTCAGTTCGATTTGAAAATCTAAAAATCCAAGGTCATTATTATTCTTTACCGATTTATTTCAGTAAAACTTTCAATCATATTTAAGCCAAAAAAGTACATTTAGAGAAACTCTTTTAATTGGTGTTGTAGAGATCAATTAAAATATTTTTGGGTTAATTCCTCTTAAGTCGTATTTTTGCCTTTCAAATTTCGACACATGAAAAATTACGACGTTGTTATTATTGGTTCAGGCCCCGGTGGATATGTTTGTGCGATTCGATCTGCGCAACTCGGGCTTTCTGTTGCAATCATTGAAAAATATAGCACACTTGGAGGAACATGCTTGAATGTAGGTTGTATTCCTTCTAAAGCTTTATTAGATTCATCCGAACATTTCCATAATGCAACTCATACTTTTCCTGAACACGGAATAGAAGTAAAAAGCGTGAAAGCCAATTTGACGCAGATGATAAAACGAAAAGACGATGTTGTTTCACAAACATGCGCTGGAGTTAAATTTCTGATGGATAAAAATAAAATAGAGGTTCATCAAGGCGTTGGTTCATTTAAAGACGCAAACACTATTTTTGTAACTGGCGAAAATGGGACTTCTGAAATTTCAGGTAAAAACATTATTATAGCAACTGGATCCAAGCCAAATTTCTTTCCAGGAATGGAACCAGATAAGAAGAGAATTATCACATCCACTGAAGCTCTTAAGCTTTCAGAAATCCCCAAAAAACTACTTGTAATTGGCGCTGGGGTTATTGGTTTAGAATTGGGCTCTGTATATAAACGACTGGGTTCTGAAGTTGAAGTTATTGAATTTGCTCCCACTTTACTTCCAACCATGGATGGAACAATCTCCAAAGAATTTACTAAAATTTTGAAAAAAGACGGTTTCAAATTCCATATGGAGCATCGCGTTCAAGGCGTTGTTAATAAAGGCAAAACAGTTGTAGTAACAGCATTGAATAAGAAAAACGAAACGGTTGAAATTGAAGGTGACTATTGTTTGGTGGCTGTGGGAAGAAAGGCCTACACTGCAGGATTGAACGTGGAAAACGCCGGATTAAGTGTTAATCAACGAGGACAAATTGAAGTGAATGACCATTTACAAACTTCAGTACCACATATTTATGCCATTGGCGATGTAGTTCGTGGAGCCATGCTGGCACATAAAGCTGAAGAGGAGGGCGTATTTGTAGCTGAAACAATAGCTGGTCAAAAACCGCATATCAATTACAATTTGATTCCGGGGGTTGTTTACACGTGGCCCGAAGTTGCTAATGTTGGTAAAACAGAAGAAGAGTTAGTTGCAGCGGGCAAAGAAATCAAAGTTGGTTCATTTCCTATCAAAGCATTAGGTAGAGCAAGAGCAAGTATGGATACAGCAGGATTGATTAAAATAATTGCTGATAAAAATACAGATGAAATATTAGGTGTTCATATGATAGCTCCAAGAGCTGCTGATTTAATTATGGAAGCTGTTACTGCTATGGAGTTTAGAGCATCTGCCGAAGATTTAGTTCGCATTTGCCATCCACATCCAACGTATTCAGAGGCTGTGAAAGAAGCGGCAATGGATGCTACTGCTTCTCGAGCAATGCATATTTAATCAAGATCCACCTCAATTGCTACTTCGTTTCTGCGATTGATAACATCCCATGGTGCGTTGTAGCCCATGTACATGTACGCTCCTTTGGTCTTGATATTATTTTTCATTAAGACTTTCATCAATTCCTTTTGATGTTTTTGTATTTTCTTATCGGAGGAAAAACCGCCGTAAGAGATAACAGCTAACGTTTTAGAAGATTCCTCTGAAATACGAACATTCTTGGAAGATGGATTGGGCAAGTCTTCTTTTTTATATTGTTTAGGCATAACAAAATACATGGTTGCAGAGTCGCTCATTTCCATTACCACTGGTGCTGTCATAGCAATCTTTTGATTCTTTTCGTTCCCACCAAAAATATAATTGGCAATGGTTCGAAATCCATTACTCCCTTGATTTTCAAAAGATTTATCGGATAAAGAGGTTTTTGCAACTATCATTTTTGGATATAATCTAAGCTCTACCTCATCAATGGTCTTTAGAACTTTGTAATCAGGAGTTTCGATATCTTTTGAAGTAAATGACACAATACTAAAAATTACTACACCAAGAACAATAATTGAAAGAGAAATCCATACGAATTTATTCATGATTTTTATTCTTTATAACAAGCAATGAAGGACAATGTTCAGTCAATACTTTTAAATACAACTATTTAAATAATTTAGCAGGCTCAAAAGCAATTATTATCTATTTGTGAACTCTAAGTCAAAATTAAATCTATTTTCTGTGAAAAAACTTATTTCTTCCATAACTATTTCTTGTATATTTTCTTTTCAATTAAGTGCCCAAAATTTCTATGACCGCTCAACTGTTCAAATAATTGAAGTATTCTTTGGATTTACCAATTGGGACTCACAGTTAGATGCTGCCACATCGACCGATTCATACATCATAGCCGATTCTGTACGAATTAATGGAGTTGTTTTCGATAGTGTTGGTGTAAAATATAAAGGAAATAGCTCGTATAATCCCAACAACAATAAAAACCCTTTACATATAGAATTAGATCATATAATTGGAAGCCAAGATTATCAAGGATATACGGACATCAAACTACAAAATGGCTATTCTGATCCTTCTATGATTCGAGAGGTTCTATCGTATGCCATTCTTGAACAGTATATGGATTGTCCAAAAGCAAATTTTGCGAATGTTTATATAAATGGAACTTTAAGAGGGATTTACTCAAGTGCAGAGAGTATAAATAAAAAATTCAATGGGGAACATTATTACTTGGGGAATAACACCTATTTTAAATGCAATCCTATTGGAGGTGCTGGTCCAGGTGCTACATCAAGCCCAGACTTAAAATATATAAATATGGATAGTTCTTCCTATTTCAATGGGTATGAATTGAAATCAACGTATGGTTGGAATAGATTAGTTGACTTAATAAACACGTTAAATAACAATTTTTCTGCTATTGAAAACAAGTTAGATATTGATGGTGCCATTTGGATGCTTGCTTATAATAATGTATTAGTAAATCTTGATTCTTACAGTGGTGCTTTTCGTCAAAACTATTACCTAACATGGGATTTGAATAATCGATTTGCACCAACCATTTGGGACCTAAATATGAGTTTTGGAGGATTTCCGGGTGGAACGGGTTCTGGGCCATTCACAGCCTCAAATTTAGACCCTATGTCTAATAGCACTTCTACTAATCACCCTTTGATCGTGAAAATTTTATCTAATCCTTTGTATAAAAGGATGTATATGGCGCACATACGAACAATCGTTCAAGAAAACTTTGCATCACAGAATTACTTAACAACTGCAAACACCTTGAGATCTACTATTGATGCGTCAGTTCAAGCAGATCCTTATAAATTTTATACGTACACACAATTTCAAAATAGTTTAACAACAAATATTGCGGGTGGTGGCCCACCGGGATCAACTATTCCTGGTATTCAAAATTTAATGGATGCAAGAGCTACCTATTTTTCTACCAATTCTAATTATATTTTAGTTTCGCCAACGATATCAGCATATGGTTCAAGCAATAGCACACCAGCATTTGGTGAAACAATTTACATTACAGCCACTTGTTCGAATGAAACATCTGTTTATTTAGGATACCGAACCAATCATCAGCTTAAATTTAACCGTGTGCAAATGTTTGATGATGGAGTACATGGTGATGGTGCCGCTGGAGATCATGTATATGGATATCAAGTTACAATAGATGGAGCAGTATTTGAATACTATGTTTATGCCGATAATTCAAACGCAGGAATTTTTAGTCCACAACGAGCAGAACATGAATTTCATACATTAACTATTTCAATTCCTTTTTGCAACATTGGTGATGTATTAATAAATGAAATTGTTGCATCTAATTCAAACTCAGCTTATGATTTAAATGCTGAAAGTGATGACTGGGTTGAACTATTCAACACAACATCCTCATCCATTGATTTATCCGGTATGTATTTATCCGATGAGCCTTTAAATTTAATGAAATGGGCATTTCCAATAGGTACAAGTATTCCAGCTAATGGATATTTACTGGTTTGGTGTGATAATGATCTTGGTCAAACCGGAATTCATACTAATTTCAAATTAAGTTCACTTGGCGAAAATTTAGTTTTTAGCAATGGAGCAATGACATACGATCAAGTAGCCTTTGGCGTTCAAACAACGGATTTTGCGTATGCACGCTGTCCAGATGGTGGTGTTTCTTTTAATAGTGTTACCCCTACTCCATTGGCATCAAACAATTGCATTGCCAGCATACAAGAATCTATTGCTACTCTCGATGTATTGGTTTATCCAAATCCGGCGATTGATGAGTTAACGATTGTTTCAGAAGAAAACGAGAAATTTCAATTGACAATAACAGACCTGCAAGGAAGGCTTATTTTAAACGAACAAATTGAATTTGGATCTACTCAAATTGACGTTTCACAATGGATGAATGGGGTTTTCTACGTTACTTTCACCAAATCAAATGGGCAAAAGTTAACTAAAACGTTGCTGAAAATTTAAGACTCAATTACTCCTGAGCCAATTAGTTCTTCACCAATATACCAAGCAGCAAATTGACCTGGTGTTATACCACGTTGCAATTTATTGAATAACATATAAAGTTGACCATCTTGTTTGATCAATCTTGCCTTTTGCAGCGGTTGTCTGTATCGGATTCTTGCATCTACTTCCCTATCAAAATCCTCATTTTGAGCCCATTCAGGAAATTGAATCCAATTGATGTCATTCTGAGCTATTTTCAAAGCCCATCTGTTCAAGGCGGGATGACCATCACCTTGACAAGAGAACACAATATTGTTTGAAACATCAATTTGTACAGCAAATGAAGGCATAGGTCTACCGCCAATCTGCAAACCTTTTCGCTGACCAATTGTGTAGTAATGAGCCCCTTGATGTGTTGCTACTTTTTGACCTTGATCAGCCGAAAAAACAAACGGGTTAACCAACTCTTTAATATTTCCTAACTTACGTTCAATGGAATGATATTCAGCTAATTGACTTAGGTATTCCGGAATTTCAATAACATCGCCTTTCTTCGGTCTTAATTGTTGTTGCAAAAACTCAGGTAAACTTATCTTTCCTACGAAACAAAGGCCTTGTGAATCTTTTTTTTCTGCTGTTAGTAACCCTTGTTCAGCAGCAATTCTTCGCACTTCCAATTTCTCAAGATCACCAATCGGAAAAAGTGCTTTTGACAACTGATCCTGTGATACTTGACATAAAAAATACGATTGATCCTTATTCTTATCTATACCAGAAAGTAGAGATGAAGTTCCATCTGAATTAATCTTTTTTCTGCAGTAATGACCAGTTGCAACATAATCAGCGCCTAATTGCAAAGCCGCATTCAAAAAAACATCGAACTTTATTTCACGGTTGCAAAGCACATCCGGATTGGGTGTTCGTCCTTGCTCGTATTCGTGGAACATGTAGTTGACAATACGTTCCTTGTATTCTTCACTCAAATCAATCACCTGAAAAGGAATTCCCAAATGCTGAGCAACCAAAAGCGCATCATTAGAATCATCAATCCATGGACAATCATCTGATAAAGTAACGGATTCATCGTGCCAATTGCGCATAAACATTCCAATTACCTCATATCCTTCTTGCTGAAGTAAAAAAGCTGCGACACTTGAATCTACGCCGCCGGAAAGTCCAACTACCACACGTTTCATTTGGCAAAAATACGATAAAAAGAAGGTGTTTTTTAAAATTATGGTATATTTAAAATCAAATTTAATGATGAAACAATCACTACCCTTTCATTGGAAAAACTTCTTGTTTTTTGCACTTGTAATTGGATTTTTCTGTTCGATTATTTTAACGTCAAATACAAATTTATTTTGGAATGCTTCCGCATTGGGCATCTTAATGATTGTTTGCTGGGTCTTTGAATTAATACCCATTTACATTACTGCTTTATTTCCATTGATTTTTGCTATTCCGCTTAAATTAATAAGTCCCAGCGACCTTGCTTCATCGTATGGAAATAACAATGTTTTTCTGTTTTTTGGTGGGTTTATTCTTGCTTTAGCACTTGAAAAGTGGAAGGTTCACGAACAAATTGCGCGAACAATTATCCATCTCTTAGGCAAAAGTGTAGAACGAATTTTATTAGGGTTTACCATCAGCACTTTCCTTTTAAGTATGTGGATTTCCAATACAGCAACTGCACTCATGATGTTACCTATGGCTTTGGCTGTTATTCACGCTATGCCTAAAAAAGAACAAAAGCAAAAATTTCCGCTCTTGTTAATCTTAACAATTGCTTACAGCTCAAGTATTGGAGGCATGGCAACACTTGTCGGTTCACCGCCAAACACCCAAATGGCAGCACTTTTGGATAAAAATTTTCAAACTGTAGTGACGTTTTGGGACTGGTTTAAAATTGGTTTTCCAATTAGTCTTGGGATAGCAATTAGTATGTATTTACTTTTTCTTTTTTTATTGGGCAAAGAGCGCAAAGTAAAACATCATTTTGATTTACATTCAGAACCATGGACAAAGGATCAAATTAAGGTTTTAAGCATTTTTGGAGTCGTCATTTTAGGATGGATTTTTAGAGCTCCTATAACTGAGTTTTTAGGATTTAAATATGGTGATGAGGGGATTGCCTTGCTCGGAGCGATTACGTTGTTTTTGTTACCATCCAAAAATGAATCAAAGCCTTTGTTAGAATGGAAAGACACGGAAAAACTTCCTTGGGGAATTTTACTTCTTTTTGGCGGAGGTTTAGCACTGGCGACTATTTTTGAAAACAATGGAATAATGCATGCTGTGAATCAAATATTAGCTGGTTATTCGAATTTTTCACTTCTTTCTATTTTATTTATAGTTGTATTCATTGGGATATTTATCACTGAAATAATGTCAAATTTAGCTTTGGTAACAATTATGGTTCCTGTGGTAGGGAATTTTTCGATCTCGTTGGGATTACCTCCTGAATATTTATGTATTCCACTCACACTTGCAGCTAGCTGCGCATTTATGCTACCTGTTGGAACCCCTCCAAACGCTATCGTATTTTCATCGGGATTTATAAAAATTCATGAAATGGCTAAAATTGGTTTTATTCTAAATATTTTTGCCATTGTACTTATCACATTTTTCTATTTCCTTGTGAAAGTTGTTTGATTAAACCTTATTTTTGAAAAAAAATTGACATGAACGTAAAAAAATCTCTCTTTAGTTTTTTCGCAATTGGATTATTTTCAATTTCAGTTGTTGCTCAAGGCACTATAAATTGGTACAACGGTGAAGGAACAGGAATGTACACTGAAGCCGCATACAAACTAGTAAAAAAGAAAAAATCTACCACAGTTACGGTTGCTGTTATTGATTCTGGGATCGATGTTGAACACGAAGATCTTCAAGGTAAAATCTGGGTTAACCCAAAAGAAATTGCGGGAAATGGCAAGGATGACGATGGCAATGGGTATGTGGATGATATACATGGGTGGAATTTTTTAGGAAATTCGAAAGGTGAGAATATCGACGCAACTCGTTTGGAGAAAACAAGAATTTATGCTGAATTACGTGATAAATATGAAAATGTAGATGAGAGTCTAATAGAGCAAGATGAAGAATACAAATTGTTCCTAAAAGTGTCTGAAGAAGTTGGCGAGCAATTTCGTAATATGCAGGCTGAATATGAGCAATACAAAGAAATTATTGACTTAAATCCTGAATATAAAAAATATTACGACGACAATTTGAAATACAATTTAAATCCAGATTATGATGATCGTTCATTAATTGGTGATAATCCTAAAGATATTGCAGATAGAAAATATGGAAATAATAACTACGAAGGTCCTGATGCACTTCATGGAACACACGTTGCAGGTATTATAGGAGCCGTTCGAGGAAATGGCAAAGGTGGTGATGGCGTTGCAAATGATGTGAAAATCATGTCGTTAAGAGCAGTTCCTAATGGTGATGAACATGATAAAGACGTTGCTTTGGCAATTCGCTATGCCGTTGACAATGGTGCTCAAATCATTAATATGTCATTCGGTAAAGCCTATTCTCCGTATGCGTTGTGGGTGCACGATGCTATCCAATATGCAGATTCCAAAGGAGTTCTTTTGGTTCATGCTGCTGGTAATGACAACAAAAACATTGATGTAGAACCTAATTTCCCTACTGCAAAATATGATTTTCAAACAGTTAGCTTGAAAAACTTTTTGGCAATTGGTGCATCTACAAATGACATCAAAGCGTTGAAAGCTGAATTCTCAAATTACGGTACGTCATCCGTTGATGTTTTTGCGCCAGGACAAGAAATCTACAGCACTTTGCCTGATAACCAATACAAAAACCTACAAGGAACTTCAATGGCTGCGCCGATGGTTGCTGGAGCTGCTGCTTTCTTAAAATCTTATTTTCCAACATTAACTATGACTCAAATAAGAATGGCATTGGTTTCAAGTTCTGCGGTTTATAAAAAAGAGTTAGGAAGTTACAGTATTATGCCAGGTGTTATTAATCTGGTAAATGCAGTAAAGACATGCCAGAAACTTGAAAAAAAGAAATAATTCTTTCTAAAAAATCAACTGATTGAACAGAATAGGGAATGAAAGTTATTGAACATTTAAACGCAGCGAAAAACACCTTATTTTCTTTTGAAATATTACCTCCTCTTAAAGGAAAAAGTATTCAATCCATATTCGATGGGATTGACCCATTAATGGAGTTCAAACCTAAATTTATTAATGTTACTTATCATAGAGAGGAATACATATATAAAGAGAGGGATAATGGTTTATTGGAAAAAATAGCAATCCGTAAACGACCAGGAACAGTTGGCATTTGTGCGGCTATCATGAATAAATATGATGTGGATGCAGTTCCTCATCTCATTTGCGGTGGATTCAGCAAAGAAGAAACCGAAAACGCACTAATTGATCTTCAATTTTTAGGGATTGATAATGTTTTGGCTTTACGTGGAGATTCGATTAAAACGGAAGCTGCATTTCGTCCACACAAGGACGGACATGCCTATGCGGTTGATCTCATTAATCAGATTTCGGACATGAATCGCGGAAATTATATCGTAGATGATGTTCAATTAGAACCTACTAATTTTTGCATCGGAGCTGCCGGTTATCCTGAAAAACATTTTGAATCAATGAACATGTCTACAGATATGCATTATTTAAAAATGAAAGTTGATGCTGGGGCTGAATACATAGTAACGCAAATGTTTTTTGATAATCAAAAGTATTTTGAGTTTGTTGATTCGTGTAGAGAAATGGGAATAAATGTCCCGATTATACCCGGGCTAAAACCTATCAAAAACTTGAATCACATTACATTTTTACCTAAATTCTTTAAAATCGATTTTCCGGAAGCGTTATCGAAAGAATTATTGAAATGTAAAGACAACAAAGCAGTTGAACAAGTGGGTATCGAGTGGGGAATTCAACAATCTAAAGAACTCAAAGAAAGAAACGTACCTTGTATTCATTATTATACGATGTCAAATTCAACATCGGTTAAAACCATCGCGAAAGAAGTGTTTTAATAGTTGCAATACCCGAAGAATTATGAAATACTACCTAGCGCTATTTATTGTCATCAATCAGTTTGTGTTCTTTTCACAAGTGAATTTCCAACTAAATAATGCTGTTGTAATTGGCCAATTTGACAGACCAGAAGATCGATTTTCAATTGAAATAACCACGACTGAAATACTGGCATCGCAAGGCATAAAGGCGATTCCATCTTTGAATTTATTAAAAGCAGGTGCAGATTCGCGGTTACTTTCCACTGATTCTATCAAGGCAGTGGTTCGAGCAAAAGAATTCGACACCTATATAATTGTGAAAGTTATTGGCTACGATAAGCGTTTTAAAGCTTCTGAAAGAAAAATAAGTTTTGAAGAGGCGTT
>JBIKQS010000298.1:0-3319 GCA_044349575.1 Crocinitomicaceae bacterium | reverse complement strand
TAGGATCTAGCGGGTCAACAGCAGTCTTCAATACAGCAAGCAAAGGTTCTCGTTTTCAGCAATTACTTACCGCCAATGAATTAATCGCAGCAGGCATTCAAGCAGGTGATATCCAAGGAATGATTTTAGAAATTTTAAATATCGGCTCAAACGGGTATTTATTGAGTCCGAGGATTTCAATAAAAGCAACTAACGATGGAACTTTAACTTCGTTTCATACAGCCGGTTTCTTAGAAGTTTACAACAGAACAAGAGATGCTGGTAATCCACTTGTTGTTGGACCAAATGAGTTTTTGTTCTATCAGCCTTTTTTATGGGATGGAACAAGCAATTTAATTATTGAGTTTCACTATGCCTCTGATGAACCTGCAGCAAACGGTCTTGTTTTTAATTCGGAAAATGTTCCGGGAAATACGGCAATTTCTTATCCTGATCGCAACGGTTATTTGAATTTATCAGGTACAAATTACACCATGACTGAATTATCTGATTTTACCGTTGGTCAGGAGTTAACCGTCGAATTTTGGGCAAAAGGAAATGGTACTGCAGGTACGAATACAACACTTTTGGAGGCTTTTGACACGCTAAACAATCGTATTTTAAACATTCACATGCCTTGGAGTGACAACAATGTTTATTTTGATGCAGGAGTTTCTTCCGGTTTTGATCGAATAAATAAGACAATGTCTCCAACAGAGATGGACAATACCTGGAATCACTGGGCATTTGTAAAGAAACAAAGTACAGGTGAAATGTTTATTTATAAAAATGGAGCTCTTTGGCATTCTGGAACAAATAAAACACGAAATATTGGTTATATACATCGCTTAATTTTGGGTGCTAATGTGGATCTAGGTTTGAAATGGAAAGGTAAAATTGATGAATTCCGTTTCTATAATTCAGCGCTTTCCGCTGCAACAATTCAAGCTAATTATCAAACTAAAATAACGAACACACACCCAAATTGGAATAACCTTCTAGTGTACTATGATTTTGATAATGAGAGTTATGCACTTGATAATTCAAGCAACAACCATTTGCTAATGCCTTCTGAGCACAACATGATTCGTTTTGATGAGGTTCCGGTTTGTGGTGTCAATGTTTCTGCTGAAAAACCTGCTATAACCTTTATGCAAGGTACCGTTAACTCAACCGCTACAACAATTAGTGTTACAGAAAAGAGATTGAAACCACGCACAGTTATATTTGAGCAACAACCAGTTAATAGACATTTTGATATAACCAATGCATATGTTGGAACACTTCAAGGAAATAACATTCAGTATGACGAAAATGGTCAAATTTTAGCCCAAGTTCCTTTTGTGGCAACAAATCAGCTGACCAACGAGCAAATTATGTATTACAACCCACCTTTTGAGATTGTAAAAGATGTTGAAATTGCGCGTTACATTACACCGTATGGAATCCAGTTTGATTTAGGGCCAAATGGTTTTGCATGGATTTATGATGTTACCGATTATCAAGATTATTTGAGAAATGTGGTTGACTTGGCTGCGCATAATACGCAGGAATTATTGGATTTAAAATTTGCGTTTATCGAAGGAATACCACCAAGAGATTTGCACAAACGCGAACCAATTTGGTCTGACTTCAGATCCTATGGTTTTGCAAACATGGCCAATAACGTTGATTTACAAGCTAAGAAAATCCACCTTTCAGATAGCTCCGATAATTTTAAAATTAAGACAAGAATGTCTGGTCATGGGCAAGTAGGAAACCTTGCTTGTTGCGAATGGGTTCCCAACGACCACCAAATCAAAGTAGATGGAGTTTCACGATTCAATTGGAATATTTGGGAAGCAACTGATTGTGGTGATAATCCAAACATTGGGCAGGGTGGAACATGGCCATACGCTCGTGAGGGCTGGTGTCCGGGAGATCAAGTGAAAGAATACGAATTTGAACTTACACCTTATGTGACTCCTGGTGACAGTGTAGAATTGGACTACGTGATCAATCAAGTACCGGTAAATGATCCTGGTCAAGCAGGAGGGAATTATATAGCAGCCTTTGATTTGATTTCCTATTCAGCGCCTAATTTTCAAAATGATGCGGCGATTAAAGAAATTTTGAATCCGAATAACTACGAATATTTCAGCAAATGGAATCCGACCTGTGCGAATCCACGTGTAATTTTGAAAAACACTGGAGCGAATCCATTGACTTCTTGTAGAATAACATGTTGGGTGTCATACGGAAACAACATTTCTTATGATTGGACCGGAAATTTGGGTTTCCTCGAGGAGCAAGTTGTTGAAATTCCTGTTAGCGATTACAATTTCTGGGGTGGATGGGATGGTAGTAATACCTTTAAAGCGATGGTTCATGAAGTGAATGGAATTGAAGGGCATGATGAATATAGTCAAAACAGTACAAAAACCGTTCGATTTGATGCACCAGAGCGCATTGATGGACCTTTCTTTGTTTGGTTGACTACCAATAACAAGGCTAATGAGAACAAATACCGTTTGCAAGACCATGCGGGAAATGTTATTTTTGAGCGTACTCAGTTAACCAACCAAACCCAATACAAAGACACATTCAATTTGGCACCGGGTTGTTATTCCATAATCATTGAAGATACCGATAGCGATGGATTATCGTTTTGGTATTCTTCACAAGTAGAAGGCGAAACAGCAGGATCCATGCGTTTGCGTTTAGTTGGTGGAAGTTACATCGAGTTTTTCCCGGGTGATTTTGGGAATTATCACCGTTATGATTTCTCTGTTGGATTTACAATGGACGTTAATGAAATTGAAATGAATCATGAAATAGCCATTTTTCCAAACCCTTCCAACGGAATTACTACGGTTGAAGTTAGTGGTGACGTAAATAATGATGCTACGATAGAAATTATCGATTTAACCGGACGTATGATTTATTCCGAAAAGATGAATGCTTCAGCCAATTTTGCAGAGGCTTTTATTGATGTTTCGGATTTCAAAACGGGCTCTTATTTGGTGAAGATAACAACGAATCAACGCGTTTACACGAAGACACTTGTGAAAGGATAATCGCGTATTTTAAAGTGAACATCGCTTAGTAATTTGGTTGAGTTTAGTGCTTCTTTTTACTTCAAATGGACTGTAAATTAGTGAATTTGCATCATTCCTTGATGGAATAGGTTACAAGCTGTTTTTATGTTAATGAAGCGTTAATCTTTCGTTTGGAAGAATTAAAAAGTATACTTTCATTGAAAATTAAATTTATGAAACATCTATTTATCTTCCTTGCACTGTTCTTCGTGACTGGTTTTTCTTTTGGCCAGACTGAACCCAAATTAAAATTCACAACGTTA
>JBIKQS010000046.1:0-10984 GCA_044349575.1 Crocinitomicaceae bacterium | reverse complement strand
GTTTCAGCAAACAAAAGTATTTCAATTAATGTGAAATAACTAAAATTGAAAATAGATAAAAGGTTGGACAGAAGCACTTTTAAATTGCAACATTACTTGAATTAATACAAGTATTACAGCAATTAAGACAAGGTTGTCCATCTTTGCAAAATAGTCATAGATTTTCGTTTTCCAAGAATCTGGCATAAGGGTCGCGAAATAACCAAAAAACATAAGAATTACTATCCAAAAATGTGTTTGATAAATTGCCCCTATCATTTGGAAGTCAAATCCATTAAACAAATTGCCATATATTACAAAGGTATCCGCTAGTGAATTTGCGCGAAAAGGCACCCAAAGTAAGGCCACTAAGCAGAAGGTAAGAATCCATCCTCCTAACTTAAATCCAAGTTTATCTCTATAATCTTCCTTTATCCAACGCAAACTCAATTTATGCAATACTAATAACAAGCCATGACCTGCACCCCAAAAGATGAATTTCCAATCCGCACCGTGCCAGAATCCCCCTATAAGCATTGTAATTACTAAGAAAGCGTATTGTTTTTGAATTCCTTTTTTATTTCCGCCCAGTGGTATATAGATGTAATCTCGCAACCAACTAGAAAGTGAAATGTGCCATCTGCGCCAAAAATCAGTGATTTCAATTGATTTATAGGGTGATTTAAAATTGACACACAAACGATAGCCTAACAAAAGAGCAATTCCTATTGCCATATCTGTATAGCCACTGAAATCACAAAAGATTTGAAGCGTGTAGGCCAAAATAGCAAAAACTGATTCTGTTGCGCTAAAACTCGTTGGATCTGAAAAAACAATATCGGAATATTGAGCCACATAATCCGCAATAATTGCCTTTTTAACAAAGCCCTTGATGAGTAAAAAGGTTGCTTCTTTTATGTCCTTTTTTCGAACAACCAGTTTCTTCTTTAATTGTGGTAAAAAATCTGCTGCTCTAACAATTGGTCCGGCCACCAAATGAGGAAAAAAGGTCATATACAGCAAATAGTCTTGGTATTTCGGCAACTTGATTTTAGACTTGTAGATATCAACTAAAAAACTGATAGATTGAAAAGTGTAAAAGGATATTCCGATAGGTAAAATAAGTTGTCCAAGCTCAAATTTTTGACCTGTTGCGTATCCAAAATTCTCCAAAAAGAAATTCTTGTACTTAAAATATAATAGGAATGAAAGGCTGAATACTATTCCAGAAATCAGCCACCATTTCTTGCGTTTTGGATCCTGTTCAGCAATTATTTTACCAGCAAAAAAATAATCCGCTGTTATTGTCAAAACTAGTAGGAGTAAAAACAAACCACTTGCCTTGTAATAAAAATAGAATCCGAAGGCAATCAAGAGCCATGATCGCTGCACAGGTTTTTCAAACAGATAGGAATAGGCAATTAAAAATCCCCCGAAAAGAAGTAGAAATATCCCCGTATGAAATAACATCGGTTCCTTTTCATTGTGGAGAAATTGCTCAAGAAATACGATCCACATCATTTCGGAACTTTTAATAAAATGAAAGGTGAGCTTTTCGGCTTTTCCTTTTTAGTAATTGGTTTTGAAAGGTTCAACACGCCGGTTTTGGACGTTTCTTTTGCAACTGCTTTCATCCAAACCCATGCTGCGTCATTGGATGGATGTCTATTATCTTTTGCTCGACCTAAAATTAACTTATGTGAAGGATAAAATTTGTTTCCCCACTCTTCTTGCATAATATCTGTTATCCCCAAATCTTTTTTCCATGCAGCCGGTCCAATCCAATAATGATTTAATCCCGCTTTAGTCAATTGTTTTTTAATCTTTTGAAGATTGTTTCTTCGTTGATCAAAATCATTTACAAACAACTCATTTAATCCCAATACCAGAACAACCATTGTAGGTTGGTATTTTTTAATATAATAAGACAATGTATCTGTATTAGCCCACTGCTTGGATGAGGAACCATACCATAAAACTGTAGCGACCAATTTATGATTATTTACGGTTACATAATTATAAAAGGGATTTCTCATGGCCTCAAGCTGCGAGTCACCGATTAATAGAATTTTTTCTTGTCCACCCGTTTTAATGGGTTTTGGAGGAAGTTCCACCTTCTGACTGGTTAAATCAGCTTGTTTTTTTAATGGAGAGTCTAATTCATTCTTTTTTGTTGGATTTTCCTTAGGAATAGCGGCCTTTTTGACTTCAACAACTATGGGTTCAGAATAAGAACCGATAAGAAAAAACAGAAAAAACACTCCCACAAGGAAGAATCCTACTGATCGAATATGTTTTATGCTATTGTTCAAGAATTTTTTCGTTGAGAGATAAACCATTTGATAACTTCTTGGTTATCATATGTTTCATTCCATATCAAATGACCTTTATTTTCATAAATTGTCATTTTCGCCTTGAGAGGATTTGAACCTATTTCTTTTTTGATAGCGTTATACATGTCTACTGTTCTTACCACGGGAACCGCTTTATCTTTTGAGCCGTGGAACATCCAAATTGGGATAGAAACGAGGCTTTTTCCGAGAGTTTTATCTCCTCCTCCACAAATAGGGATGGCTGCCGCAAACATAGTTGGTCTTCTTTGAATTACTTCCCACGTTCCATATCCCCCCATTGATAAACCTGTAATATAAAACCTATTTGGATCCAGAGTTGAATTTGCTTGTGTAATAGAATCCATCAAAGAAAACACCAAATCTAAAGGCCAATGAGGATTTTTTTTCATTTCATGCGATGTTGTTGTCCAATCCACATCAATCCATCGTTCATTTAATGGACATTGCGGAGCTAAAACTAAAAAGTTTTTTAAACCGGCTTTTTTAAGTGCTTGAACCAGATTAGGTAGTCCAACTTTTAAATGAGCCTCATTGTCAATTCCTCTTTCTCCTGCACCGTGCAAGAATAAAACAAATGCTGTGTTTTTTTCAGTTGTATCCCCATTGAAAGAGAGCTGCGTGTATGCAATCTTTTTACCATCTTTTGAATATACCTGCTTTATCGTATCCTTTAATGATAGTGCTTGGGTTTTTATTTTGGTGCTAATTGGAGAAGTCTTATTTTCGGTTGCCGCGGTTGAACAAGACATTACAAAGTAACTAAATAGGAATGAAAATAAGATCAATACTGAGTTTTGGAAAAACGATTTCATAAAAATTAACTTGATGCACAAAAATAGGACAAGTTTATTAATTATTGAACATTTTTTATTTCTCGCAATCTCGTTTGAAAATGTTAAATTCGCATCAAATTTTTCTTCAATCCATGAGTGACTCAATTAAACATGAATGCGGAATAGCCCTATTGCGACTAAAGAAACCACTTCAGTTTTACTTAGATAAATATGGCACTGCTTTTTATGGTATCAACAAACTGCATTTACTCATGGAGAAGCAGCACAACAGGGGTCAAGATGGAGCTGGTGTTGCAAACATTAAATTTGATATGGAACCGGGCGATCGTTATATTTCTCGAACCAGATCAATCAAAAAAAGTCCTATACAAGATATTTTTGATCAAATTAACCGTCGATTTAAAACCCTGGCTGAAGACAATCCCTATCATTTAAAAGATATAGATTACCTCAAAAAAAATGTTGGATTTACCGGTGAATTGTTTTTGGGTCATTTACGTTACGGAACTTTTGGTCGAAACTCCATTGAAAGCTGTCATCCTTTTCTTCGTCAAAACAATTGGATAACGCGTAATCTAGTGGTGGCAGGTAATTTTAATTTAACCAATGTTGATGAACTTTTTGAAGTTTTGGTGAGAATTGGCCAACATCCCAAAGAAAAGTCTGATACAGTAACTGTCATGGAAAAAATAGGTCATTTTTTAGATGTTGAAAATGATGAATTGCACAAGAACTATAAGGCTAAAGGACTTGAAAATAAACATATATATGCCAAAATTGCTGAAGAACTAGACATAGAAAAAATTCTAAAAAAAGCTTCGACAGATTGGGACGGGGGTTACGCAATGGCTGGACTTTTTGGTCATGGCGATGCCTTTGTTCTTAGAGACCCCAATGGTATTAGACCTGCTTTTTGGTATGAAAATGACGAAATTGTAGTTGTTGCTTCTGAACGACCGGTTATTCAAACAGCATTTAACCTTAAAGTTGATGATATTCAAGAGCTGAAACCCGGTCATGCTTTAATCATAAAAAAATCAGGTGCTACAACAGAAACAGAAATCAATGCTCCTAAAACCAAATTAGCTTGTTCTTTTGAACGAATTTATTTTTCAAGAGGTTCCGATAAAGATATTTATTTAGAGCGCAAGAATTTAGGAAGATTAGTAGTAAATCAGGTATTACAATCGATTGATTACGATTTAAAAAATAGTGTGTTTTCTTTTATTCCCAATACTGCAGAAGTTTCATTTTATGGAATGATAAAAGGGTTAGAAGACCATTTAAATCTGGAAAAAATTAATCAAATTAAATCCCTGGGTTCAAATCCTTCAGATGAAGAAATAGAAAGTGTTTTGTTGCAGCGTGCTCGCATCGAGAAAATAGCTATTAAAGATGCCAAATTAAGAACTTTTATTACTCAAGATGATTCTAGAGATGATTTGGTTGCGCACGTGTACGACATCACCTATGGTAGCGTGAGAGAAGGGCAAGACAATCTAATTGTAATTGATGATAGTATTGTAAGAGGTACAACCTTAAAACAATCAGTTCTTAGAATTCTTGATAGACTTGGGCCCAAGAAAATTGTGGTTGTATCCTCTGCTCCGCAAATTAGATATCCTGATTGTTATGGTATTGACATGGCAAAAATGGGCGATTTTATAGCGTTTGAAGCAACAATTGCCTTACTGAAAGAAACCAATCAAATGCATATAATTGAAGAGGTTTATGCCAAATGTATCAAACAAGCTTCTCTCCCAAAAGAAGAAGTTAAAAATGTAGTGAAAGACATTTATGCCCCTTTTACAGATGAACAAATCTCAAAGAAAATAGCTGAATTACTCACTCCTGCATCAATACGTGCTGAAGTAGATATTATATTTCAAAGCGTAGAAAATCTCCACAAGGCTTGTCCAAATCATCTAGGCGATTGGTACTTTACAGGTGATTATCCAACTCCTGGAGGAAACAAAGTAGTTAATAAAGCCTTTATGAATTGGAAAGAAAATAAAAACGAAAGAGCTTATTAATTTTAGCGAATTTCTCCTCCTGCATTGAATAATTTTTCAGGTATCATAAAACTGAGAGTTCCTTCTTCATTTTCGGCCATTAAAATCATTCCTTGAGATTCGATACCTCGTATTTTTCTCGGAGCTAGGTTCAATAATACCGCCACTGTTTTTCCAATAATCTCTTCTGGTAAATAGTGCTCTGCGATACCTGAAACAATCGTTCGTGTGTCAATTCCTGTTTGAACAGTTAATTGAAGTAATTTATCCGCTTTTTCAACTTTTTCTGCAGCGATAATGGTCCCTAAACGAATATCCATTTTCGTAAAATCTTCAAAGGAAGCTAACTCTTTTTGTGGTGGAAAATTAGAACTCATGTTGTTATCGTTTTTGAGTTTTTTCACTTCATTTTCAACAAATTCATCATCAATTTTAGCAAACAAAATTTCAGCTTGATGTATTTTACTGTTTTCAGAAATTAATTGAAAAGAACCCGCTTGTGACCATGAATCTATTTCTATTCCCAAAATATGCTGGAGTTTCTTTGCCGTTTTTGGTAAAAAAGGTAAAAATACAATAGAAAGATTTGCAGTTATTTGTAAAGATAAATTTAAAATTGTCTTAACTCTTTCGGGTTCTGTTTTAATCAACTTCCAAGGCTCTTGATCGGCCAAATATTTATTCCCTAAACGTGCAAGATTCATTGCTTCAGCTTGAGCATCACGAAATTTATAAGCGTATAACAATTCTTCAATACGCCCAGGAATTCTTTTCATTTCAGCTATAATCTCATGATCGTAATCCGTTAGTTCAAGACAAGTAGGTACAATTCCTTCGTAATATTTGTGCGTCAAAACCAATGTGCGATTAACAAAATTTCCGAAAATATCAGCCAATTCATTATTAACACGCGCCTGATATTCTTTCCACGTAAATTCAGAATCTTTGGATTCAGGAGCAATTGAAGTTAATACATATTTCAGTTCATCCTCTTTTTCTGGATAATTTTCAAGGTATTCATGGAGCCAAACCGCCCAATTTCTTGAAGTAGAAAACTTATCGCCTTCTAGATTCAAAAATTCGGATGCAGGTACATTATCTGGCAATATAAAATCGCCATGATCCTTCAATAAAATTGGGAATATAATCGAATGAAATACAATATTGTCCTTACCAATGAAATGAACCAATTTACGATCGTTAGATTCTGATTTATGCCAATACTTCTTCCAGTCTAGATTGTTTTCGTCCGCCCAAGCTTTTGTTGCTGAAATGTAGCCAATTGGTGCATCCAACCAAACATAGAGTACTTTTCCTTCTGCATTTGGAAGAGGAACTTTTACTCCCCAATCAAGATCACGCGTCATAGCCCTTGGTTTCAGCCCACCTTTGATCCAAGACATACATTGACCAACTACTTGATTTCTCCATAATTTCGGATTATGATGAAAGTTGTTATCTAGTTTTCCGTCCTGAATATAATCTCTTAACCAATCCTCGTGCTTATCCATTGGTAAATACCAATGTGAGGTCGTTTTTAAAATTGGACGCTTCCCACTTAACGTAGATATCGGATTAACTAAATCGAGTGGACTTAAGTCTGAACCACACTTTTCACATTGATCTCCAAAAGCATTTTCGGAAGAACACTTTGGACATGTTCCTGTGATATACCGATCAGCCAGAAATTGAGAATACTCTAAATCATAATATTGTTCTGTGGTTTCCTCAATAAATTTATTATTCTCATGAAGTTTCTTAAAAAAATCTTGCGATAACTGATGATGAATAGAAGAACTAGTTCGATGATAAATATCAAATGAGATATTAAACTTAACGAATGAATTCGAAATAATTGAATGATACTTATCGACTATTTCCTGCGGACTTACACCTTCTTTTTTAGCTCTAAGAGTTATGGCTGCTCCATGTTCGTCACTTCCACAAACAAATAAAACGTCATCTCCATTTAAACGTGCAAAGCGCGAAAAAATATCAGAGGGCAAATAAACACCTGCAACATGACCTAAATGCAGCGGTCCATTTGCATATGGAAGGGCAGCGGTAATTGTAAATTTTTTATCCGCCATTGAAATACGATTTGAAAGATTAGTCTTTTGCTTTTACAGCATAAGCAATAGAATATGCCTGAACATCTTGTAATTCTTTTCTAATTTTGAAAATCATACCCGATGGAGCATTCTTATCTGCTTTGACACAAGTAACTATAGTAGCCAAAGGAGCAGATTCTTTCGTTCTTGGTGGCTTTGAATTATATTTATCTAATTTCCATCTACCAACAACATTAACACCATAAAACCCATCATCTTTAGCTCCTTGCAATACATTATCCAGAGAGAGTACATAACCCATAGATTCTCTAGCCTTATTTCTAGGCTTACCTAAGTAAATAAAATCCACCTCCGAACGCTGTTTATAAGGGGTTAAATCTCTTGACTTTTGGCCAGGAGTATAATCAACTTTAACAGTAGGATCTACCTCTTTACTTGTAGTAGCAACCATAAAGAAAAATAAAAGCATAAATACGATATCAGGTAATGATGAAGTATTTACTGCTGGAGCAGCTCCTCTACCGCCTTTTTTAAACTTTGACATCTGTTCTTAATTTTTTGGAGTTACCTCTATTATTCGTTGAGGGTATAAAAATTCTAACAAAAATACTTTGTATGCCAATTCCTTGTTACCTTTCTCGGCTTCTGCCTTTCTACTTAAAGAGCCATAACCTTCATCAAACAATTTTTTAGACTCATCATCACGAAGCGTAAATAGTGCTTCTTCGATTTCTGCTTGAATTTTGGCAAAAGTACTGTAAGGAGTTGATTCTTTTACCTCAACTCTCACATGAGCCTCACCAGAAATGGTTGGAACAGGACCGCCATACAGCTTTAACCCATAAAAAGTCTTTTCTGATTTTGTAAAAATATCATTCAATACGTCATACTTAGGTCCACTTGTAACACCTGCATTTTTTAACTTATTCAATTTTTCCATTGATTCGTTAAAATCACGCTCAGCATCTGCAATGTTTGTATAGAAGTAGAGAGGGAATTCAGAGTTGTAAACTTCACCAACACGATTTCTATTGAAATTGTAAAACTTTATAATGTAATCAGAGATTTCATCCGGGTTTTCAAAAATCTTACCTCGAATAAAGAATTGATCTTGATTAGCCTTGATTAACAATACATTCTTCTTTTCAAGTTCAATCGGTTTATCTACTTTAATTTTTTGAGGAATTGTTCGCAAATAAGCCGTATCCTTATCCATTGTTGTTGTTACCAAGAAAAATATTAAAAGCAAGAATGCGATGTCTGCCATCGAACCTGCATTTACCTCTGGAATATCTCTCTTTGCCATGGATTATTTTTTGAAACGATTGTAAATTGGCAATAATATAATTACAATAACCGCCACTGCTAATGCAACAAAAGTTGTATATATCCCAGCCGTCGTTGTTTTAACAACCTCATCTGACCATTCAGTATTTAATAATAAGGTTTTATAAGTGTCTGTAGTTCCTGCAAAATAAAAGATCATGTAAACCACAAAAGAAACTAAAATCCCCATAATTGACAAGGCTGTTTTCTTCGGCTGACTTATGAAATGTAATACGAAGAACACTAATATAAGGGCAACACATGCAAAAATTACTACGATGGTAAACAACAATGCAAAAGACATCTCAAAACCATCTCTAAATTCCTCTACCGCCTGGTTCCCTGCCGTTGTATTTGGTCCATTTATAACCAAAATACAAGCTAAAACTCCAATACCAGAAAGTACAAACTTAACGATATTAAGTAATAGAGCTGTTTTTTTCGGATCCATACTTTAATTATTAATTTAACGTAATTACTTAATCGCTTTATTCTTCAACAAAATGTCAATTAACGAAATAGAAGCATTCTCCATTTCATTTACTAAATCATCGATTTTAGCCGTGATATAGTTATAGAATACTTGAAGAAACATTGCAGAAATAAGACCAAATACCGTAGTCAACAAGGCAACTTTGATACCATCAGCAACTGTTGTTGGTGATACTTGACCGTCTTTTACGATTTTGTCAAATGCTTGAATCATCCCGATAACCGTTCCCAAGAAACCTAACATTGGAGAAAGTGCGATAAATAACTGCAACCAAGAAAGTCCTTTTTCCATTAGACCCATTTGAACACCACCGTAAGAAACTACTGACTTTTCAACCATGTCAATTCCTTCTTCTGAACGATCTAAACCTTGGTAAAAAATTGAAGCAATAGGACCTCTTGTGTTTCTACAAAGTTCCTTAGCTTTATCTACTCCGCCATTTTGTAATGCTTTCTCAACATCATTTAAAAACTTCTCGGTATTGATAGTTGAAAGGTTAAGATAAATAATTCTTTCAATCGATAAGGCGATACCTATGATCATACAAATAAGTACTGGCGTCATCCACAATGGATCACCTTCAATATATTTTTGTTTTAAAGTTTGAACAAAATCAAGTTGAGGCTCTTCAGCTTCAGCTTTTTTATCTTCTTTTCCGGCTTTGGCTGCATCTGCAACATTATTACCTGATGCATTTTCTGATGCATTTGCCGATGCGTTTTCAATAGCAGCTTCTTTTTTATCGGCAGATTCCTTAGCTGCAGGAGTCTTTGCAAACGATGATACAGCTATTCCAAAAACAACTGCAAGTGTTAAAATCCAAGATTTAGTTACGTTTTTCATACAATTAACTTTATTTACTCAATTATTAAGGTTACAAATTTACACTTTAATTTAAAAAATACAACGAAAATTAAACTTAACAATAATTTAATATTGCTATTGAGGTTTTCGTTTCACTCCGGCTCGAACCCGAGGGTTCTCATCCACTTCTCCTTCACTTTGTTGCGGAGAGAGAGGGATTTGCTTCGCAGGTCTCCGTTTCACTCCGGCTCGAACCCGAGGGTTCTCATCCACTTCTCCTTCACTTTGTTGCGGAGAGAGAGGGATTCGAACCCTCGATACACTTTTGGCGTATACACACTTTCCAGGCGTGCTCCTTCAACCACTCGGACACCTCTCCGTTTAAGAGGCGCTAAATTACAATAATTTTCAAACTAGCCAATACTTACTAGATAATTTATTGCTTAATTATTCTTTTAGTTAATGAACCGTCTTTACCTACGATTTTTACATTATAAATTCCATTAGACAAAGAAGATGTTGATACATTATACAATTTATCTTGTTCATTTACAGAAATCTTTGTAACTACTCTTCCAGTTAAATCAACCAATTGAATTTCACTAAAGTTGTAGTCAATATTTCCTAAATCAATATTCAACTCGCTGGAGGTAGGATTGGGATAAACAAGAATTTGATCAGCATTCAATTCGGAAATTCCAACATTTCCGCCTTGAGCTATATTAACTGTATAATCCTCAGTTTCACCATATGTTGCTACGGCACATGGATCAATTGGTGCGCCACTTTCAGCAACAACTGAATAGGAAATTCTAACACGCATTCTGACCGCACCTGTTGTTGCAGTTGTTGGAACAGTAAAGGTAAATTGATTGCTCCAACCAGTTGCAACTAATACATAACCCACTCTTTCAGCTGCAGAAAAAGTAAAATCGTTATTATAATCTATCCAAACGGCAATTTCATCACCTGTATATGCTTGTCCAATGTTTGCACCTACTGCAGGCGTTACTGCAACTGTATATTGCATCCCTTTAGTTAAAGAAGTGGAAGAATTAAGATATGCAGCATATCCACCGGTTGTACATGCGGTTGTATTATTTATTGTATTTAAAGAAACATTTTGAATATACTCATCACAAGCTGCTGT
>JBIKQS010000045.1:0-11011 GCA_044349575.1 Crocinitomicaceae bacterium | reverse complement strand
TAAAAGATGAACATGAATTACAAAGTTATTTTATCAAAAAAATGGATGAATACCTCACTTCCAAAGGTAAAAAACTAATAGGTTGGGATGAGATTTTAGAGGGTGGACTGTCGCAAAATGCTGCGGTTATGTCATGGAGAGGTTTTGAAGGAGGAATTGAAGCTGCTAAACAAGAACATTATGTGGTTATGTCGCCTGGATCACATTGTTATTTTGATCATTACCAAGGTAAAAAAAATGAACCCTTGGCTATTGGTGGATATACTCCGTTGGAAAAAGTGTTTTCCTTTAAACCAATACCGGCTGATTTAGAGGCGAAATATCATTCCTATATTTTAGGTGGTCAAGCAAATTTATGGACGGAATATATTGCTGATTTCAAAAAATTGGAATATATGACCTATCCACGTGCAATTGCACTAAGTCAATCTCTTTGGTCAAATGAAAATACTGATTACAAAACATTTAAATCTGTTTTATTAAATAAACACTTTAGTATTTTGCAAAATAAAAATGTCAATTTTAGTAAGTCAGCTTTTGCTTCGGAATTTGAATGGAATAAATCAAAAAACGGGATAAAATTTAAAATTAATGCTGCGGAAAAATCGGATACATTAACTATTGCGTATTCTAAATCAGAATATGTTAAAGATGAATTCCAATCCAATGTGGAAACTGGTAATTTTAATTTGGTAACCAATGAATGGATTGAGTTGAATAGGTCAATGAAGGGAATTATCAAAAATAACTTTACACTAAGAAATGAAGAAAGTTTTCCTTCAACAGACTTTTCGGTGTATTCAACATATTCACTTGGACTTCCAGTTAAATTCCTTACTCAGCCCAGTCCAAATTACAATAGCGGAGAATTAACCTTGGTCGATGGTCAATTTGGATCTTTGCCCTGGAAAGGCAACGAATGGATTGGATTCAATAAAACTGAAATTCAACTTGAACTTGATTTGCTAATAAAAACGAGCGATTGTGACGTGATAATTGGTTTTCTCTCCGATGAGAATTCATGGATTCATTTTCCGGAGAAGGTGAAAATTATAATGGACGATGGCAGTGAATGGGCTTTATCTCCTCTGAAAAATGATGATAATCAGCAAATTAAAACTTTTCGATTTCATATTCCAAAAAAGACAAAAAAGATAAAGTTTAACATTGAGCCTAAAAAATCTATACCAACAGGCCAGGCAGGAGAAGGAAATATTCCGTGGACATTCATTGACGAAATTCAAGTGATTCGTTAAATGGACGTTTTATGTGGATGAATTGTTCATAGTTTATTTTTTTCGATGAATTTTTGTGAGATCAAATTATTTATTTTTGTTCCAAATTATGTCAAATCTGGATTTACAAAATAACGTTAAGAGTATTTTTTCTGCTTACCTTGAGCAAAATGGCCACAGGAAAACCCCTGAACGTTTTGCTATTTTAGCTGAAATTTATAACCATCCGGGTCATTTTGATATTGAATCTCTTTATATCAATATGAAAAATCATAATTATCGTGTTTCTAGAGCAACGCTATACAATACTATTGAACTGTTGATGGCTTGCAATTTGGTTCGTAAGCATCAATTTGGAAAGAATATCGCACATTTTGAAAAATCGCATGGTTCTCAGCAACATGATCATTTAATTTGTACCGATACAGGTGAAGTAATGGAGTTTTGTGATCCACGAATTCAACAGATAAAAGCAACTATGGAGGAGATTTTTGGGGTGCAAATCCACCATCATTCCCTCTATTTTTATGGAGTTAAAAAAACTAATTAATTATGAGTATTCAATTTTCAATTTCAAATGAAGGATCAATTTCGGTTGTGAAAATTCAAGGAAGAATATTATCTGATATGGATTTAGAACAATTGAAGGAGAAATTAGAGCAGGTTAACTCATCCCAATTTGTTTTTGATTTATCTGAATTAACAAATACAAACTCAAGCGGTATTGCTTTTATGATTCGAACAATGACTAAAGCAAGAATTAATGGGGGAGACGTAGTCTTGGCAAATCCCAATCCAGGGATTCAAAAATTAATCGATATTTCTAAATTATACGAGGTTTTCAGTATTTACGGAACAACTGAAGAAGCAGTAAATCATTTTAATAAGTAAGGATGAAAGTGGATGTTTTATTAGGCCTTCAATGGGGAGATGAGGGTAAAGGCAAAATTGTTGATGTTTTAACTCCTGAATATAACTACATAGCTCGTTTTCAAGGAGGTCCAAATGCAGGACACACACTTGAATTTGATCAAAAAAAGTTTGTTCTTCATACCATTCCATCGGGAATTTTTAGAGATAATGTTTTAAATATTATCGGTAACGGAGTTGTTATTGATCCGGTTGTACTTAAAATTGAAATTGAGAAATTATTAGCCGTTGGCGTCAATGTTAAAGAACGGTTGATTTTTTCTAAAAAGGCTCACCTAATTTTACCTTCTCATAGATTGCTAGATGCGGCATCTGAAGCGGCTAAAGGCAAAAATAAAATTGGTTCAACATTGAAAGGAATTGGTCCAACGTATATGGACAAAACTGGACGGAATGGATTGAGAGTGGGGGATATATTTGAACCTGATTTTAAAGAAAAATACAGTGCATTGTTGGAAAAACACATTGGAATTTTAAAACATTACGAGGGTTTTGAATATAATTTGAATGAGTTGGAAGGTCCTTGGTTTGAAGGAATTGAGTTTTTGCGTCAATTTACTACCGTTGATAGTGAACATTACATGAACAAAGCCTTAAAAGCAAACCAAAAAATATTGGCTGAAGGCGCTCAAGGTACAATGTTAGATATCGATTTTGGTACCTATCCATTTGTGACATCATCAAATACCATTACTGCAGGAACTTGTACCGGTTTGGGGGTGGCTCCAACCAAAATTGGAAAGGTAATAGGTATTTTTAAAGCGTATTGTACCCGAGTAGGTAGCGGACCGTTTCCTACAGAACTGTTGGATGAAGTAGGCGAGAAAATTAGACAAGAAGGCAGAGAATTTGGTTCAACAACCGGAAGACCAAGACGTTGTGGGTGGATTGATATTCCACAATTAAAATATGCCATAATGATCAACGGTGTTACAGAATTATCAATGATGAAAGCTGATGTATTGAGTATTTTTGAAACCATCCAAATTTGTACGCATTATAAAGTGAATGGCAATATTACTGATGAATTTCCGTTTTCTATTTGTGACAATGCTATTGAGCCCGTTTATGAGGATGTACCAGGTTGGAATTGCGATTTAACCGGTTTAACGTCTTACGAAGAAGCTCCAGAAGAATTAAAAAATTACGTAAATTACTTAGAAAAACTTCTTGAAGTTCCAATCACGATTGTGTCAGTTGGTCCCGATCGAAGTCAGACACTAATAACCAAACATTGAAAATAAGGTTGTACATACGAATAGCGCTTCTTTGTACACTTTTTCCGTTAAACATTTTATTCGCTCAAAACGAACCCGACTTACTAGAGTTAATAGAAGGGTCTGAAATGATTGAATATCACGCAAAGAAAAAAGCGCATAGGCTTATTGGCCCCGTTAACTTCAAGTACAAAGGAAGTGTAATGTATTGCGATTCAGCGCATTTCTTTGATAAAGATCAAATTGTTATTGCCTACGGTAAAGTTCAATTGGATTCAAAAGACATCAATCTTTTTTGTGATTCTCTTTTGTTTCGCGGCAAAACACGTTTTGCAAAATTATGGGGGAATGTTCGTGTTCGAGATCAGGAATATAAAATTGAAACAGATTCAATGGACTACGATCTCCGGGCAAGAAAAGGTGTTTATCGCAGAAATGGCATTATTCAAAGCATAAACTCAAACGAGCGATTATCAAGTAGAGTTGGTTATTTCTATCCCGAATCCAAAGATTTTTTCTTTAGTGGCAATGTGGATTATCGAAAAGAGGATTTGTCTATGAAAACAGATACGCTGCAATTTTCATACGGGACGCAGAAAGCAACGTTTTTTGGCCCAACGAAAATTGTGAAAGGTAAAACGGAAATGTATTGTCGTAAGGGTTGGTACAATGTTCAAACCGAGGAAGGGGTATTGATTGGCGATGCCAAAGTAATCGATGAAAATAAAGTAATTAAAGGAGATACCCTCGAATATGATCCTGTTTTAAAAACATTTAAGTCACGAGGATTTTCGTATTTCGAGGATAAATCTCAAAATGTCACCCTCCGGGGAAACAGTATCATCAATGATGAATTAAACAAAAGATTGATAGTAACAGGTAATGCATGCGTTACTCAAAAAAATGAAAGTGATACCATTCAAATTATTGCAGACACTATCGTATCCGTCCAAGATTCTTTGGAAAAACAAAATATACGAGCGCATCGCAATGTTAAAATTTTCAATAACAAGCTGCAAGCTGTTTCAGATAGTTTAACATTTACAGAAAATATGAATGTTCTTTATTTGTATAAAAAACCGATTGTTTGGTCTGAAAATGCCGAGTTAAAAGGTGAGAAAATGATAGTTTATTTTAAAGATTCCTTGGTTGAAAAAGTAGAGCTATTTGAAAATACATCTGCACTTATGGAGTTAGACTCCGGGGAATATTTTAATCAAATTTGCGGTAGAGAGATGATTGCTTTTTTCTCAGATCAAAAGTTAAAATCAGCTTATGTTAATGGAAATGCACAAACGATATTTTATCCATTTGAAGAAAAAAAAACTGATACTTCCTTGATTATCAAAAGAAAAGGAATGAATCGTTTGTACGCCGGTGATTTGAGATTAGATTTAGATTCGGGAGAGGTAAAAGGGGTATCTTATATTGACAAACCGGATGGAAAATTTTATCCTATGAATAAAATCAACAAAGACGAACAATTTATTAAAGAATTTTCGTGGAATCCTGCATTGAGGCCTAAAAATTATTTTTGTCCCTGGTAAATGAATACTTCTGTTGAAAACATTAAAAATCTGGTGAAGGAAAAGTTTCTTAATCAGGAAGGTAGTCACGACTGGCATCATATTGAGCGTGTTTACAATATGTCAATCTACCTTCAGGAAAAGGAAGGAGGAGACAAAGTTGTAATTCAATTAGCTGCCTTGCTTCACGATATTTCTGATCATAAATACAACGGTGGAGATTGGCAAGCTGGGTCAACTATCGCTAAAGAAATAATGCTGCAAGAAGGTATTTCACATGAAATTGCTGAAAAAGTAGCTCAAGTTATTTCACAAGTTTCGTTTAAAGGAGCTCTGGTAAATGATGAAGTAGAAACAATTGAAGCAAAAATTGTTCAAGATGCTGATCGGCTTGATGCTATCGGAGCCATTGGAATTGCTCGTGCCTTTTCATACGGAGGAAGTAAAAATAGACCGCTTTACGATCCTGAAATGGAACCAATTTTACATTCCTCCAAAGAAGAATATACTAAATCAGTAAGTCATACAGTAAATCATTTTTACGAAAAACTATTTTTACTAAAGGATTTGATTAAAACAGAATCTGGAAAAGAAATTGCAGAGAAGAGACATGTGTTAATGCAGCAGTTTATCAATGATTTCTATGATGAATGGTTTTTCTCTGCTTCAAAAAAGTAGTCTGGAAAATTCAACAACCAAACCTTTTCAGATGCTCTCGTTAAGGCAGTATAAAGCCATCTTTTGTAATCTTCATCAATCATTTCAGGAGACATGAAACCAAAATCGATAAAAACATTTTTCCACTGACCCCCTTGCGATTTGTGACAGGTTACCGCATAGGCAAATTTTGCTTGTATCGCATTAAAATACGGATTTCTCATGATTTCAGCATAACGCTTGGATTTTGATTTAATGTGTAAATAATCTTTTTCAATCTCAAAAAATAATGTTTTTAAGCGTTCTCTTTCCATCGAGGGACCTTCGCAATCCAATGATTCAACAAGAAGTATGGTTTCCAGCGATTCATCCTCTTGATCAATTAGCGAAATAGTAAGGTGCACAAAATCAAAACCATACAGCTGTTCAAACCTCCCGATTCGATCCACTTTTACGAGTTCACCATTTGCTAAAAAGCTTCCTTTTGTTTTCTGGCCCCAGTAATAATTGTTTTTTACAATCATTAAATCATCGTTGGACTGTAAATACTCATCTCGCCACAAAATTCTATTTCTGATTTGCTTATTAAATTCATTTGCGCGTTTGTTGCTTTTGGTAATTAAAATAGTTTCTTCAGTTCCAACAGTATCGTAAGAATGTTCCAATACATCCTGAAGTTCCAGTCCATTGATTCGTTTAACATCTTCATATCCAATAGTTTCAAATTGAATTTCAGATTCACCCAATCTCAGTTGTGTAGCATTTACCAAGATCCCTGAGTTTTCCGTTTGTCGCATAACTTGACTCAGATGCACCTTTATTATTTCAAAATAGGGAAAATGAAACATTAAATAGTCTTTGTCTAAAGCCGGCGATAAAGAACTACCAACCGGAGGTAACTGACCAACATCTCCAATAAAAATGAGTTTGCAATTTTCACCACTGAATACATATTCAATTAAATCCTCCAATAATCCTCGCCCAACTTGCCCATTTTTTTCTACTGAAAATTCAGGTATCATTGAGCTTTCATCTACGATAAATACGCTGTTTTTAAAAGTGTTTTTAGATAGAACAGTTCGGTAACTTCCATCTAGTCCATCCGAAGAAGAATAAATGATACGGTGAATTGTGAATGCATTTTTACCTGAAAATTTGGATAGAACTTTTGCTGCACGGCCTGTGGGGGCTAAAAGCACCGTTTTCACTTTGAGGTTTGAGAGTGTTTTTATCAAACTTCCGATAAAACTGGTTTTTCCTGTTCCTGCATAGCCTGAAATTACCTGAATTGTCTTTGGGTTTGAAGACACCAAAAAATTCATTGTTTTCGAAAATAATACGGACTGATCCTGCGTTAATTCATGCTTGAAATGTTGTTGAAAAAGGTTTTGAAATATATGAATTGTACTATTTTGAAGAAACATGAAGAAATTTTAAATATTTTGGTTTTTAAAAATAGATTATTTAGTTGAAAATTGTAGTTTTGTAATCAATAAAATTTGAAACTTATGACAAATTATGGTGTTCTACTAAAAAAGTTCTCTCTTCCAGTGCTTTTCGTAATCATGGGGGGGGGTATGTTATATTTTGGATTTACCAGTAAACAAAATACAGTATTTAATCTTTCCTCTTTATTATTGTTTGTTTCGGCAATCCTTAGTTTCCTTTACAGCTGGGGTGGATTACCTAGGAAAATATTTGTTTTTACGGGTGTTTTTTCGGGTGTTGTAAGTTTAGTACTTCTTTTCTTGTCTTATCAAAGTGTAAAAGATACTGAGGTATATAACAGTAACTACAAATCATGTAAAAGTTTGGCTATTTCAAATTTGAGTGACTTGAGAACGATTCAAATGGAATATTTAAAAACGTATAAAAAATATGCTAGCACTCCCGAAGAGTTAAAAGAGTTTTTAAAAATTGCGACTACTGATTCAGTTGCGACTCAAGGAACTGTTCCTTCTCGAAAATTAACAGTCGCTGAAAGAGATTTCTTATACAATGATAATCGACCAATTGACAATAATATGAACTTAAACGAGGCGTATCGTTTGTCTAAGTCAAACATTTGTCCTGCTGATTTGAAAGATTTTAAATATGACACACTTAAAACATCATTAATCGGATCAAAGTTTATGTGGAACAAGTCCTATAAGGAAAGTAGAGTAAAATCAGGTTTCTACAAGTTTAATGTTGATTCATTGTTTGTTGTTCCTTTTACAGGTGGTAAAGAAAAATGGAAGTTTGAAGTTGCTACAGTTAAAAAAGGAAAAGACGATGTTCCGGTAATGAGAATTTCGGGTAAAATTCCATTCGCAGAAGTTCAAGGTAAAAAGAATGAATTACTATTTGTAGGTAAATTAGACGTTCCAGAAGCAACTCCGGTTGGATCTTGGGAAGATGAGTAAAATGAAAAATCTTCTTTTTGAAGTTTCTTCAACACTTTTAACTGTATCCTATTTTGATTCCGATGTTTGTATAAATCAATGGATTCTCGATATTTCCTCAAAAACGGAGGCTCAAAAAAAAGAAGTAGTAAGTGATTTTTTAGTTCTGGAAGGAATTACACTTTTAGATTATTCAAATGTACTAGTTCTTTGGTCTAACCAGCGTGCCGTAATGATTCCCTCAAAATTATTGGATTACACAAAACCAGATTCAATAATGAAACTTGCTTTCGGCAATGAAATTAATCAAAATGAACTTGATTTTAATCGTATCCCATTGGTAAACGCTGCCCTTGTTTACACAATTCCACTTTGGGTAAAATCTCTTTTTGTCTTGAAATTTTCAGGTTCAAAAATAATGCATAGAATCACAGCCGATATTCACTTTTTGGCAACTAAAAATTCTATAAATAAAGTTTATGGAACTTTGACCATAGAGGATGGATTTATTGGTTTTGTTGTCTTTCAAAATGACCAGCCCATCTTGTGTGTTCAAAATGAATATCAGACGCTTGAGGATATTATTTACTTTGTTACCTATACGCTTCAAAATCTAGGTTCTTCTGAATTTAGTGGAAAAATTGAAATTGTTAACTTAACGCAATCAATTAATTCAGAACAAGTAATAAATAAGATAACAAGTATAGCCGCTCAATCGAAAATAACCTGGGAAGAAAGTTCAAATTTTAAAAATGCAATAATCAAGGTATGCGTATAGTAGGAGGGGAGTACAAAGGTAGAAGAATAGCAGTTCCGAGTAATTTCCCTTCCCGACCAACAACTGATTTTGCCAAAGAAGGTTTGTTTAATGTCCTTGAAAATCAATATGATTTATCTGACTTAGAAGTTTTAGACCTTTGTTCAGGTACAGGAAATATTTCATTAGAATTTTTATCAAGAGGAGTAAAGGAGGTCACTGCTGTTGATTCTCATACGAACTGCTTGAAGTTTGTTCAAAAAAATGCAAGTTCGATTGGAATAATTAATAAGATAACAACTGTAAAAAGTGACTTAATTTCTTTTGTGTTAAATACAAATCATACGTTTGACATTGTATTTGCTGATCCACCATTCAATTATGATAAATACAATCAAATAGTTCAAACAGTCTTTGAAAGGAATTTGCTAAACGAAAATGGTATTTTGATTTTGGAACATAGTAAACAAAAATCGTTTGAATCCGAACCAAAATTCAGCTTTTTTCGTAACTATGGAAACGTAACGTTTAGTTTTTTCAAAAAGTAATTGAATTATGAAAGTGGGTATTTTTCCAGGATCTTTTGATCCATTTACAAAAGGCCATGAATCAATAGTCAAATCTGCCTTAAGCATGTTTGATCAAGTTATAGTTGCTATTGGGGTTAACACGAAAAAGAACTCCTATTTTTCACTTGAAAAACGAAAAAAACACATTGAGTCACTATTTTCAAATCGCGTTCAAGTTATGGATTATCAAGGTTTAACCGTGGATTTTTGCAAAAGATTTGATTCAGCAGTAATCATAAGAGGATTGAGGGATACAAAAGATTTTGAATATGAAAAGTCGATAGCATTTATGAATCGTGATTTAGCGGGAGTTGAAACACTTTTTTTATTGACTGATATGCAATATTCACACATAAATTCATCCATTATTCGTGAGGTATATGCAAACGGAGGTGATATTTCGTCTTTTGTAACAAATGCAGAAATCTTGGTTTAAAATGGGTCAAACTTTGATTGAATGAGAATTCTATTTTTAATCATATTAATTCTTCATGCATCGGTTTCATTAGCGAGTGCAGTAAAAGATTCCATTTCAATCAGAGGTGTAGGAAGTTATTATAAAAATTCACCCATTGAGTTATTAGTTATTGATGACTATATCACCCACAAAGAAGTTGTTTTACAAACCTCGAAGGTTGATTCAGTTGGTTATTTTGAATTTAAATTTAAAAATATTCCGACACAGAAATTAGTGATACGTTCCAAGAAGAATTCAAGTTTTATCTATGTTCAACCAGGTGGAAAATATTTAATTACCCTGCCTGAGAAAAATGAATACGATGAAAAGAATGAAAATGGAAATTTTGTCGATGTTGTTTTTTATCAATTGGATTCAACAGATATAAATTATAAAATTTTAAATTTTGACCGTTGGTTAGAAAAAGAGTTAGGAGAATTTTACCACTTAAAAAAGGTGAAATCAGAAGAGTACGAAAAGAAATACGAAAGTCTGAAGAAGAGGGCAGATAATTTTGCAAAAAAAGACACTAATTTATTTTTCTTGTATCATGTCAAGTTTTCTTTGGCAGAAATGGATGACCTTGAAGCTGTTTCGTCGAGTCTCCGCATTCAAAATTATGCTAAATGGTTTCATAAATTACCTGTGTATTACCGAAATGATTCGTATATGAATTACTTTAATATTTTCTATGAAAATCTATTGGTATATCTCAAAAATTCGCAGAAAGACATGTTATACGATGCAGTCATTAATAGAAGTCCTACTTTGGCAATGAAAGCACTGGGTGATGAAGAGACATTGAAAAATATTCAGGTACGGGAATTGGCCTTAATAAAACTTTTGTATGAACAGTGTTACGATAAAAGATATCCTAAAACAAATTTACTGTTCATGCTAGATAGTATCCGGTTGCGTTCGAGATTTGCTGATCACCGCAAAGTTGCCTCAAATAGCATTGATCGGGTAACAGAACTAAGTATTGGATCTAGATTTCCAGAATTTCAATTGTTTTCTCAAAATAGCGATACTATTTCAACTGAAAAACTTGAAGGGAAACACGTGTATTTGCATTTCTTTGATCCTACGGATGATAATTGTATGAAAGAATTACAACCGTTAGTTAAACTTCACAACACCTATGGTGACTATATTCAATTTATTTCCATTCAAGTAAAGAAAACTAATTCAACAGATCGAAATTTAAAATTACCTTGGCCAACTATTTCAATATCGGAAGAAGATAATTTTATTAAATCGTCGAAGATTAAAATATACC
>JBIKQS010000044.1:0-11047 GCA_044349575.1 Crocinitomicaceae bacterium | reverse complement strand
TTTTGTTAATTTAGTAACGGGCATTTTTAAAATCCCTTTATTGGATAAACTCAAATAGACATTCCCCTTGTGTAAAATGATATTGTCCTTTTGAGAAACATTAAAGTGACGTGATGCAAGTATTTTGTTTTTGAGATTAATAATCAAATCACCTGTTGCAAGTAAAATTGCAGTTGTATCTCCAGAGAACGCCATAGAAAGAGGAGGAGACGAATAAATCTTAAAAAATTGAAGATTTTTAGTATCGAGTTTTATAAGTCCATCTCCATTTGTTAGCAAATACAGAAATTTGCCATTCAGCATTAAGCTTTTAATCCTGTTGTCTTTAAAAATTCCTGGATGTGAGGTGCTATTGAAATTAACAAAATTGTAGCCATCGTATCTTGAAAGACCATTTTCTGTTGCTATCCAAACAAAACCAATTTTGTCTTTTACAATTTCATTAATCTCATTGTGGGGTAAGCCATCTGAAATATTATAAGGAGATTTGTTGCTTTGATAATATTGACCAGTTACATCATTTAATGTAAGGAAGAAGCATAGAGATAAAAAAAATCTGCCCTTCACTGAACTAAATGATTTGATAAATTTCATCACTTTTAATTATTATGCATTCAAATGTATAAGTTAAAAAGTCAACATTCTTACTTATTGTGTGGATTTTTAATTCCTTACACATTTTTATGTGTATCTATTTTTACATTAGGGTTTGAAGAAATAGAATGACTCGTGTTTAAAAAATTAGTTGATGCGCTTTCGCCGGAAGAAATGGAAGAGATGATTGAGCAGGAAAATCTTGGGCGATACGGTAGAAGAATTTGGTTCTTGTTTGAATGTTTGACAGGAAAAAAATCAAATATCCCAGATCTAAAAACGGGAAATTTGGCACCTGTTTTTGATGAAAAATTACAAAATTCAATTGATGGTGTAAATTAACCACGAGATAAAGAAATTAATAATCTTCCTGGTAATAAGGACTTTTTCCCGCTTATTCGTAAAACAGAAAAGCTTGAGAAATATATCGAATCTAATTTTCGTCAAGAAAAAAGTAACTACTTAAATCGGGTTCACACAGATATTCTACAAAGAGCTTCATCATTTCTTCTTTTAAAAGATTCAAAAGCATCATTTTCAATTGAGGGGGAAAATCCAAGAAACAATCGTGCTGCCCGTTGGGTGATTGCAATTGGTCAGGCGGGTAAAAATGAACTTTCAATAGCAGAATTAAATCGCTTGCAACAATTGGTAATTATCTTCCTCTCCAAACTTTGTTTGATAGGAATCATTGTTATTGATTATTTAGAATATTTCTAAGTAAAGTTCTATCAATACCGCCCCCTTGAATACCAATGCTATAAACCTGAAAATTGTTTTCACCAAAGGAATTGTTTAATCTTGGGCCAATTACATGGTGTAAATTAGATAATCTTCTATATCGGTAAATTATGTTTAATGTTCTTTCAGGATTTATTCTTTCGTTGATTTCATTGAGCTTTTCGTGAATAAAGTACTCTAAAGACACATTCAATAGAGACATGTAGTCCTCAGTATTTAACTTAATTGAATTTTCTGTATTTCTTGAGTAATTTAGAGCTGTTTCAAAGTTTAATGCATAAGGTAAAACATCAAGAATAAGTATTCCATAATTAATTAGAGTATTTAAGAATCTTGATTTTTTCTCTTCAATATTTTCATTTCGATTATTAATCAACTCTATATTTAGTCCGTAACGAAGATCATTTTCATAGAAAAATGGAGTGAAAGGGCTATTTAAATTGTAGATATAACTTTCATTTATCCCCCACAACGGAGCTTCCGAGAGTACAATATAGTTTATTTGGTCCAGTCTGTTAAAATTTTCCGTCCAAATTTGTTCTATACCATGAAAAGCATTAATTAGGTATTCTCTATCAAAGTTTTCAAATTCATTTTGTTTACCATATCTCTGGTATATTTCAAAAATTGCATTAATTAGTTCATTTCTCATATTAAATTGTTTTTACATATCGTGTATGACATTTATCGTTTTCAGAATTCGAAACACCAAAATGACCTGTTCCTATTAGGAAAATAGGGTTGCCTCTGTTGTCAAGGTCACTACACCAATATGAGGTATATCCAGTTGCAAAATACTCAATCTTCTCTTTTTGTTGAAACATTTCCAATAATTCACATTTAGTGGGTATTCTAAAGGATTCTAATGAGCTATCGCAAATGGCCTTGGCATCTGCAAAAGTTAAATAGTCTTCATTCCTAGAGACCTGTAATTTGTGACCGCTATCCAAACTTATTATATCAAAATCGTCCATCATTTTTAGTTAAGAATTGTTTCGTAAAAATAAAAAAAATATTATTCTACACACAAATTTATCAATTCTTTATAACTCACCGATTTTTCAGCTATTGGCTGGATTGGTTTATACTTCCTGACTACTGCAATTTTAGCGTGTAAAGGGCTTCTAAGTCCACCTTTTCTATCAATTGCAAAACAGGTTAAACAAATTGTTTGAGAAATCCATTCTGTTCCTGATAAAGGGCTACCACCAAATTTAAAACAAACACTTTTACCACCACACGTACAAGTAAAGACAAGATCATCTTCATTTTGTCACATCATGAATAATTCACCAAGAGTAATTAAATTACGTCCTCCAACATATGCTAATCCCATAAAAAAATTGGAGCCCGAACAATGTTATAACGTGGGTCTTTTAAAATCAATTCCTTTTTTTCCAGAAAAGAGGATGGTAAGGATAAAATGAATCAAAAATTGCTTTTTCCTTTCTTATTTAATCTTCTTGTTCTTTAATTTCTTTGGCAAACCATTCTTCATATAATTCTTTGCTGATGAATGTATTTCCATCTTTAATAATTAAATTGTTTTGTTCGATATATGAACGTGGAATAAATGTTTGAAATCCTTGACAACGAATTTTCAGGGTGTCTAACTGCTTTTTATTTTGCATGTTATATACATTGACATAAAATCCTTTCTTACTCATAAATTTCAATTTAAATTTGGAAACTTAGAAGTATAGCTATCTTCTTCGGTAGGTTCTACTTTTTTTGCGTAATAGGTCAATTTCATTCCAAAATCTGTTTCAACAAATTTGGCCTTGATGGTAAAATCAACTTCAAAATGGCAATCTTTTACTTTTTTTAATAAAGTTCTTGGTGATTGTCTATCATTTTCAACTCCATATGCAATAATAACCTCCGTATCTACTCGAAAGTAAACCATTCCCCAGGGATATCCATAATTAAAATAAGGTTTATCGTCTCCTTCGGTTTCATCACATAAACAATCGATAAAAAGTTTTCCGCTAAAAATGTGTTTAACAAATTGATTTATTCTCATAATTTTAAAAATTGAAGCAGATAAACACTACAATTTAAAAAAGTTACAACTCTTGATAAATTAATTACCAAAGAACTGAATCTTTTCGGATTTATGAAGTTATTGCAAAAAAAACTCAAGGCAGATACGAAAGTAAGGAAGTACAATACCTCACTGAAAAAACAGTAGTTTTCTATGAAAAATAAAATTACTGTAAGTCTTGGGAAAAAGTAACTGGCACCAAACGGAAATTTACACCGTCATAATATCCTTCTCTTTCACTTCAAGAAGATCATCTATTTTTTTGATAAATCCATTGGTGATTTGCTGAATTTCTTCCTCAGAATCCTTTGCCATATCTTCCGATAATCCTTCAGTTTTCAAGTCTTTTATCATGTCCATAGCATCTTTTCGGTTATTGCGAATACCGACTTTTGCATGTTCACCCTCAGCCTTAGATTTTTTTACCAAATCACGTCTTCTTTCCTCTGTAAGTGGCGGTACAGCAATTAAAAGCACTTCACCATTATTTTGTGGATTCAACCCCAAGTTAGCATTCATGATACCTTTGGCTATTTCGTTTAGCATATTTTTTTCCCAAGGTTGAACGGTAATTGTTCTAGCGTCCATCGTTGATACGTTAGCTACCTGCTGCAAAGGCGTTGGAGAGCCATAATATTCTACCATCACTCCGTTTAGCATGGCCGGAGTAGCTTTTCCAGCACGAATTCGAGAAAGTTCGTTTTCTAAATGTATTAAGGTTTTGGAATTTGAACTTTTAAACTCGTCAAAAATTAAATCTAAATCTTCTGTCATTTTTTAGTCAATTAGTTTCTTACAATCGTTCCTACTTGTTCTCCTGAAATCAATTTTTGTAAATTTCCAGGTGTATCCATATCAAAAACAATAATTGGTAAATTATTTTCTTTACACAAGGTGAATGCCGTCATATCCATTACCTTCAATCCTCTGCTGTAGGCATCATCAAATGAAATGAAATCAAATTTGGTGGCCGTTTTGTCTTTTTCCGGGTCTGCTGTATAAATTCCATCAACACGAGTTCCTTTTAAAATAACATCTGCATTGATTTCGATTGCTCGTAAAGAAGCTGCTGAGTCAGTGGTGAAAAACGGATTTCCAGTACCTGCACCAAAGATCACAACGCGTCCTTTTTCCAAGTGTCTTACAGCTCTTCTTCGAACGAAAGGTTCTGAAATTTCTCTCATTTCAATCGCTGACATTAGACGAGTTTTTACTCCTACGGATTCCAAAGATGCCTGTAAAGCCATTGAATTAATCATTGTTGCTAACATGCCCATGTAATCACCGTGTGTGCGATCCATTCCACCTTCTTCGGCCTGAACACCACGAAAGATATTTCCACCCCCAATTACAATTGCTACTTCAACTCCTTGTTGAACGACATCCTTGATTTGAATAGCGTATTCCGCCAATCGTTCGTTATCAATACCAAATTGTTTGTTACCCATCAGCGATTCGCCGCTAAGTTTAAGAAGGATTCTTTTGTAATTCATAGGTGAAATTTCGCCACAAAGATACGATTTTCTTAATTAGATTTCAGAATTTTCTAGCGATAAATCATTTGTGGTCTTTCGCTAAATTTGGCATAACAATCTATCCTCCCGTCAATTTCTTTATCTCATGCAACTTCATCAAGGCTTCTACCGGTGTAAGAGAATTGATGTCTATTTGAATCAATTCATCATGAATTTGCTCCAGAACAGGATCATTCAATTGAAAAAAGCTGAGTTGCATATTGGCGGTATCTGCTTTGGCTGATTTCTTTTTTGTGGGCTGATTTCCAACTTGTTGATGCGATGATTCTAATTCTTTTAAAACTTCCTCAGCACGCGAAACAACTGTTGGTGGCATTCCCGCAATGCGTGCCACGTGGATTCCAAATGAATGTTCACTTCCTCCTTCAACGAGTTTGCGTAAAAATAAAATTCGTTTTCCAACTTCCTTAACTGAAACCGTGTAATTCTTGATGCGAGCATAATGTTTTGTCATTTCATTCAGCTCGTGGTAATGGGTTGCAAACAGTGTTTTGCATTTAGCTTTTGGATTTTCATGGAGAAACTCAGCTATGGCCCAGGCAATTGAAATTCCATCATACGTGCTTGTCCCACGACCAATTTCATCCAATAAGATCAAACTTCTAGGAGAAATATTATTCAAAATACTCGATGTTTCATTCATTTCCACCATGAATGTAGATTCGCCTGAAGAGATGTTATCCGAGGCCCCAACTCGCGTGAAGACTTTATCTACTAACCCAATTTTAGCTGTTTCTGCGGGAACATAGGACCCCATTTGAGCCATCAAAACGATTAATGCTGTTTGACGCAAAATGGCGCTTTTACCACTCATGTTTGGTCCTGTTATCATCATGATTTGCAAATCAGCATTCGATAAACGCAAGTCATTTGGAACGTATTCTTCGCCTGTTTTTAATTGTTTTTCTATAACTGGATGTCGACCATTTTTAAATTCAAGGTCAAAACCTTCGTTTATTTCAGGTTTGCAATAATTATTTTCAGTTGCCAACTGCGCGAAAGAACTCAAGCAATCAATTCGTGCGATTAACAAGGCGTTTTCTTGAACTTGCAAAATGAAATGGGCAACTTGTTGAATTACTTCCAGAAATAGTGCTGATTCTATTTGATGAATTCGATCCTCAGCACCTAAGATTTTTGTTTCGTATTCTTTTAATTCTTCCGTAATATAACGTTCGGCATTAACCAGTGTTTGCTTGCGAATCCAGTTTTCAGGCACCTTGTCTTTGTGTGTATTTCGCACCTCGATGTAATATCCAAAAACATTGTTAAATGCAATCCGAAGACTTGAAATCCCTGTAATTTCTGCTTCTCTTTTTTGAAGTTCCTCCAGATATTCTTTGCCATTTTCACGAATATTTCGAATTTCATCCAATTCAGTATGAAATCCGGAACGAATTACCGGACCTTTCCCAACCATAATTGCCGGTTCGTCGGTTAATTGATTTTGAATGAGTTCAATTAATTCGTTGCATTCATGAAGTCGTCCAATTAAATAATCAACCGACTTATTCTTAGAATTTTGAAGAAGCTTTTTCAGCGGAACCACTTGATTAAGCGTTCGTTTTAGTTGAACCAATTCTTTCGGATTAACTTTCCCAACAGCAACTTTAGAAATCAAGCGCTCTAAATCTCCAATATCACTGAGAATTTCACGAATTGAATCGTTTTTTTCAGAATCATTTTTTAGATATTCTACAAAATCTAATCGTTCTTGAATAGGCTTGATATTTTTCAACGGAAGCACAATCCAACGCCGCATCATTCTTCCACCCATTGGGGTTAGTGTCTTATCAAGAACATCTGCTAAAGTCGTTGCGTTTTCGTGCGGTGATTGAAGTAACTCCAAATTGCGAACTGTAAATCGATCCAACCAAACGTATTTATCTTCCTCAATGCGATTTAGAACTGTAATATGTCCCAGATTTGCATGTTGATTTTCGTTTAAGTAATGCAAAATAGCTCCTGCCGCGATAACTCCCAAATCTAGATTTTCAATTCCAAATCCTTTGAGTGATTTCGTGCCAAAGTGCTTGTTCAAACTTTCCAACGCAAAATCAGTTGTAAAAACCCAATCATCGAAACGAAAAGTATAATATTTTCCCGCAAATTTTTCAGAAAACTCCTTCGATTTATTGCGTTGATAAACTATTTCTGTTGGCTCAAAACTACCAATTAACTTATCAACGTATTCTTGATTTCCTTGAGCTACTAAAAATTCGCCTGTAGATACATCTAAAAAGGAAATTCCATGTTCATTTCTACCTAAATGTATGGCGCACAAGAAATTATTTTTACCTTTTTCAAGAACTTGATCATTGAAAGCAACGCCTGGGGTAACTAATTCGGTGACACCTCTTTTGACAATGGTTTTAGTCATTTTTGGATCTTCTAGCTGATCGCAAACAGCAACGCGTTGACCAGCACGAACCAATTTTGGCAAATACACTTCCAACGAATGATGCGGAAATCCGGCTAACTCAATTTCAGCTGCAGCACCGTTTTTTCGTTTGGTTAAAACAATACCAAGAATTTTAGAGGTTTTTATAGCATCTTGACCAAAAGTTTCATAAAAATCTCCCACGCGAAAAAGCAAAAGAGCCTCAGGGTGACGCGCCTTTATCTGATTGTATTGTTTCATCAACGGAGTTTCCGCGTAATTTTTTTCTTCAGTTATCTTCGACAAGTGAAAAGATTTTATGATTTTTGAGCCGTAAAGATAAAATCAAGTATATGGAGTTCAAAACAAAATCACAATATCTTATCAACAGATGAATAGAAAACTCAAATTATGGGAGCTCAATCGAATCGACGAGGAAGGATTCAAAATGCAAAAAAAGTTTCCCATTTCCGTTGTTTTGGATGATATTCGCTCCTTTAATAATGTCGGTTCCTTTTTTAGAACCTGCGATGCATTTAACATTGAGAAAATATATTTGTGCGGAATAACACCCAAACCGCCACACCGAGATATTCATAAAACGGCATTGGGAGCAACAGAAACCGTTGAATGGGAATACTACGAGTCGATAGAGGATCTAGTTGCGTTGCTCAAAGCACAAGGAAAGTGTATATGCTCAATTGAGCAATCGGAAGAAACACTTTATTTGAATCAAACAGATGAAATTGCAGATCAGGATTTAGTTTTAGTTTTTGGAAATGAGGTGAATGGCGTAAGTCAAAAAATTATTGATAGTTCAGATTATGTGCTTGAAATTCCACAATACGGCACAAAACACAGTTTGAATGTGAGTGTTTGTGCGGGAGTTGTTCTCTGGGAATTTGTGCGAAAAAGAAAATAAAAAAAAACGAGAGCTGTAGCACTCTCGTTTAACAATCTTCAGGCAGGAATTATTTACTTTCACTTTCTGATTTAGCCAAAGTATAAATCACTAAACCGAAACCGATTTTATTAATAGCATCACCGATGTTATAAACCACATCCATCCAAGGGTTGCTGTCAACACTTCCAAACATTCCAAATAATCCACCTGGAGTACCAATGATATATCCCAAAGGATAAATTGCCCATCCTACTAAAACAAACCAAGCTAATATTCTGGTAGCTTTTGCAACTGTTGGACCTGCTGTTTTGGCCAAACTTGCCACCTCTCCAAACCAAATAAGATAAACAATGTAAAAGTAAGCTGCTCCTGAGATTACTCCCCACATAACACTATTGTCTCTATCTGTTGCTTCTCCGAAAAATCCAGTTACCAGCATAACTACAGACGCTATAATAAGTTTCCACAAGAGAGGAGTCTTTGCTCCAGCTTTTTTAGTGATTAAATAGAATTCAACACACATCAATGGAACAGTTAATAACCAATCCACATATCTAAAAAAGGTCGGTGACGTTCCTGTGTTAATAAAATAGTCCCTCATGTAGTAGTAGTGCACTGCTGCTATAAAGGTTATCAATCCAGAAACTAAAACTGAGGTACGCCACTTTTCTCCAACATTCCTTATTTCAAAGAAAAAGAAGGCGGATGCAGCCATCATAGCCATCGTTCCTACAAAAAACGTGAAAGCAGTAGCTTGCTCGATCCCGAGCCCTTGAGTTGCATCGAATAAATTCGAAGTTGACATTGATAAAAACATAATTTAAAAATTTATTTTTTCCTACTCTTTAATGGATTTTCAGAATACTCCTTTAATTTAATTCATAAAAATAAATAAGGAGTTTTGTTTAATGTTTATATAAAATAACTAAACATTTATAGAAATAGGAGAATCAAATAGTGAAATGCTTTTGAAAAAGCATGGTATAATCAACGAGATCGATAAAAATTTTGAGAAGTAGGGACAAGAAAATTTTTTCTATTTATTCATGGATTTATCTTAAGCGACTGTAAATCCGTTTCAAAATTTTTCATATACTCTTTGGCGAATTCGACGTAATTTTTATTATAATAATCAACTGAGTATTTTACTAAGTGATAATTGCTTTTTAATCGCGTGGAGGCAGATTGAATGATTTGCAATGAATTCAAAAATCGCTGGGTATTCATGGTGTAAGCCTTTTTTAGGGTAGTTAATTTCAAAATTTGTTGATAAACCTCTGGATTGTATAATCTAGCATATTTTACATAAGCTCCCAGAAATACGTTGAATTCATAATAGGCAAAATGAGTAGCTAATGCTTCTTTGAAAAAGGTGATTGCGAGTGTTGTATCCTTATCTTTAAGCGCATTGTCGTATGCGATGAGCGCAGCGGTACAACCATTTTGATAGGCGGAATATTCATCCATTATACCAACAATACCTTGATTGTTTGCGCCAACTGAAGATTGTTTAGAAACGTAGGTATCGTAACGAAATATTTTTTCTTGTGCTTCTGTACTTACCACTTTTTCAATTAAATCTGATTTAAAAAATTTCATTGAAATTTGACTTTCTAGATCGGTCAACACTAAATAGGTGCTCGGGTCAATGAGGAATCCGTTAAACGAGTTTTTGTGATGAGTAGTTTCATGAATGATAGATTCAAATTCATCGATTAAGTGCTCTCTGTTTTGAGCATTAAAGGAATTTGATTGTACAACTCCATTTACGGATCTTGTCCAACTATTCGGCGAAGAATAACTCGATTGAATTAACGAAACATACTCTGGAGCATACTGATAGCAAAATGAGAGTACGTACTCTTTTTCTGAATACGTTGGTTGAAATTGAACTTTAACAGGCAAAGGTTCAATTCCAATAGCAAAAGAGAAATTGACACTAAAGGTCAGGGCGAGGAGTGGGATTAGATTTTTCATAGCCCCTTAAAAATTAATTTGTCGATAAAAGTTACAAATGGATAAAAAGAAAATGTTATAAAATTCAAAAAGTGCTTACAAAAGCAATTAAATTATTCGTTCGAAATAAATTAAGAATTCTGTATTTTTGCGGTATCGGGATGTAGCGCAGTCCGGTAGCGTACACGTCTGGGGGGCGTGTGGTCGCAGGTTCGAATCCTGTCATCCCGACATTTTAATGTACATTTTAGCTCTACACCAACAAATTACAACCTCTCTGGATACTTTTGTCCATTCTTCCAGAAATTGTGAAATGATTACCAAAAGATCGACCTAAATCATCTGTTGCAATAAAAGAACAACTGAAAACATTTGCTAAATCAATTATGTTCACGGCGCCCAATTTTCCTTCTTGCTCAAATACAAAAGGATCGTACACATCTCGAATCAGCACTTTCATCCAAGGTGCAGTGCGAAAAACTCCATTTTCTAGACTGTAGCCTTGAGAGAGTAATTCTGTCATTCCATATTCAGAAGCAATTTTTGAGACATTCAATCCTCGCATTAACGTTTCGTGAAGTTCCTCTTTGATCATTTCCTTGCGTCTTCCCTTCATTCCACCTGTTTCGACGATGAGAGCTTGCGAAAAGTCTAAGTTTTCTTCCGCTAAATCTAATAATGCATAAGAAACCCCCAAGATAATACACTTTTTACCTAATTCAATTGCTTCTAAGTACCGTTGGTGGATTTCATGGTTTTCGTTCAAAACAAATCCTGAAAGTGAATTATTTGTCTTTTTTATCAACCAATCCACCATAAAGACCAAACTTGAATCTCCTTGTTCTAAGTAATTGGGTAACAGTGCAAGAATTACCTGATCTTCTGGATTTCCA
>JBIKQS010000296.1:0-3365 GCA_044349575.1 Crocinitomicaceae bacterium | reverse complement strand
AGGAATTCAAATTTTTGGTGCTGAAATTGAAAGTATGAAGGAGGCTGCAAGAATTATCGATCGCACCAATCCAGATATTTTAGATATAAATTATGGTTGCCCAGTTAAAAAAGTAGCGTGTAAAGGTGCAGGTGCCGGAATTTTGCAAGATATTCCGAAGATGATTAAAATGACAGCGGAAATTATTAAATGTACAACGCTGCCAGTAACTGTAAAAACAAGATTGGGCTGGGATGAATCAACTAAATTTGTTGTAGATACGGCTGAAAGACTTCAAGATATTGGCGTTGAGGCAATTGCTATTCACGGTCGCACCCGAAAGCAAATGTATAAAGGTGATGCAGATTGGACATTAATTGGTGAAGTTAAAAATAACCCAAGAATGAAAATTCCAATTTTTGGAAATGGAGATATAAATTCTCCTGAAAAAGCAGTTGATTATAAAAACCGTTATGGAGTAGATGGCATTATGATTGGTAGAGCAAGTATCGGCTATCCATGGATTTTTAATGAAGTTAAACACTTTATGGCGACAGGAAATCATCTTGATCCTCCAAGTTTAATTGATCGGGTGGAGGCAGCTCGCGAACATTTGAAATTAAGCATTCATTGGAAAGGAGAAGTGCTTGGAATCGTTGAAATGAAACGTCATTACACCAACTATTTTAAGGGAATTGCACATTTTAAGGATATAAAAAGTAAGTTGGTAACCTCTATGGACTTGAATGAGATTCTGGATACCTTGGATTATATCTCGGCTAATGAAAATGAATTTCATTTCGCTTAGATTTTCAAGTTTAGATTAATTTTTTACTGTTAAATTTGTTTCTGTATGGAATTAACTTTTAATGACGGAAAGAATTTGCCAATCATGGAATCATTTTACACCTTACAAGGCGAAGGATTTCATTCAGGTAGAGCAGCGTATTTTATTCGACTTTCAGGATGCGATGTTGGATGTGTTTGGTGCGATGTCAAGGAAAGTTGGGAAACCCAACCTGAACAAGTAAAATCAATTGACGAAATTGTAAATTGGGTCGTAACCTATCCATCAAAGTTCGTTGTCCTCACGGGCGGAGAACCTGCCATGTATAACTTGAATGAGCTCGTTGAAAAACTTAAGGAAAATAAAATGTACGTAGCCATTGAAACATCCGGGGTTTATCCTTTGAACGGATCAGTTGATTGGTACACATTTTCGCCTAAGAAATTTAAAAAGCCATGTGATGAGGCCTATGAAAAAGCAAATGAATTAAAGGTTGTTATTTATAATAAATCAGATTTTAAATGGGCTTTGGAACATCAGGTAAAGGTTAACTCGAATTGTTTACTTTATTTACAACCAGAATGGAGTAAATTAGATGAGATGACACCCTTAATCGTTGATTTTATTAAAGAAAATCCGGATTGGAAAATGTCTCTACAGAGTCATAAATACATTAATATTCCTTAAAGTATGAGAATCACGCTTATCTTACTATTCTCCTTTTTCAGTGTAATTGCCACTGCACAAATGAGATATTCCACGAAAAATAAAGGAGCCATAAAATTATTCCAAAAAGCAATGGAAGCGCCCGGGAAAGCACTCAATCCAGAGACACGCATGCCGGATTATCAAAGTGGTCTTGATTTATTGGAGAAAGCATTAAAAAAAGACCCTAAATTTTGGGAAGCACACTTACTTTCAGCAGAATACGATGAATTACTAGGAAACTTCAGAAGTGCCCTCGGGCATTATGAGTCTGCGATTTCAATAAATCCGAATCACAGTCCCACGGATGCAACGTATTTCTATGCCGCAAATTTACTTTTTCAAATGGGTAAATACGATAAGACTATTCAATACTTAACCCGTGTTGCCCGAAATAGAGCTGCAAATCCCCAATTTGTTCAGGAGGCAAATCGTTTAATTGATTGTTCTCAATTTGCTATGGAATCCATGCAGAATCCGCGAGAATTTAATCCGCTTAACATTGGGCCGGGAATTAATACTAAAGACCCAGAATATTTTCCTACGATAACGGTTGATGGGAAAACCATTTTGTTTACGCGCAGAATCGTTGAGCCAAGATCTAAACCACACGGATTTCAGGAAGATTTTTACATCTCTCAATTTGATGAGGTGAAAAAAATATGGGGTCCTGCAATTCCCCTTCCTAAGAATATTAATACACTTTTTAATGAAGGTGCACCGACGATTGGTCCAGATGGTAGATCTTTAATTTTTGTTGCCTGTTCAGATATGTCGGGAGTGAATTATGGTGAGGGAAGAGTTGGAAAGGGAAGCTGTGATTTATTTTATACTAAAAAAATTGGATCGAGATGGTTGAATCCAGTCAACATTCCTGGATATATTAATACAAGCCTTTGGGAGACTCAGCCGTCTTTGTCCGCAGATGGAAAAACACTTTATTTCATACGCGAAGTAAAAAATAGAGGAGCATCGGATAATGCAGATATTTACAAAAGCACATTGTTAGATGATGGTTCTTGGAGTCAGCCAGAACGTTTGTCAGATGTCATTAATTCTCCTTATGCAGAAGAATCTGTTTTAATACATCCAGATGGAAAAACCTTGTATTTTGCATCTAAAGGTCATGTTGGAATGGGAGGTACAGATTTATTTATGTCAAGATTAGATGAGAATGGAAATTGGTCTGAACCTGTAAACTTAGGTTATCCCATTAATACTTCTTTTAATGAAAATTCCTTAATGGTTTCACCAGAGGGAAATATTGCTTTTTTTGCCTCCAATAGAAAAGGAGGTTATGGTGAATTAGATATTTATTATTTTGAATTACCAGAAGATTTGCGGCCAACAAGAACATTGTATTTTGAAGGAACGGTGTATGATGCTACTACAAACGTTCCGCTTGGTGGTAAATTTGAACTCATAGATTTACAAACAGGTAATGTTGTGATAACTGCCTTTGCGGATGTAGAAACAGGAGAATTTACGGTTTCGTTGCCAGTAAATCGTGAGTATGCGTTGAAAGTAACGCACGATGGTTATGCTTATTATTCAGCTAATTTCAATATGACTGTTCCTGACGATCAGGAGGTAAAATACATGGATATACCACTTATGCCATACAATAAACCGGGAACAGAAATTGTTCTAGCAAATGTTTTCTTTGATATAAATAAATCAGATCTCAAAAAGGAGTCTTTTGTTGAGTTAGCAAATTTGGTTGAATATCTGATAGAAAACCCGAATGTTAAAGTTGAAATTGGTGGTCATACAGATTCTAGAAATGAGGCTGACGTAAATCTCGAGTTATCTACACGAAGGGCTAAGGTTGTGTATGATTATGTAATTAAACAAGGCATTAAGGCTGATCGTCTAACTTACAAAGGATATGGAG